>CAYNZI010000023.1:0-12807 GCA_964401565.1 uncultured Spongiibacteraceae bacterium | reverse complement strand
GCTTAAACAACCCTTTGGGTTGGTAACCATGGTTTTCATGGTTTTCTCGTTTGTCTTGACGACCTTTGAAGAAGAATTTTGACATGCTGTATCTCAGTGTGAAAAATAGAGGCGATTATAAGGGCATCTACTGCCTAATAGCCGGCCATTGTACGTTAATTTGCTATTCTGGTGCCAGATAACTTTCGCACCTCCCGCCCAGCCGATGTCCTGCCGTGTCGCGACTCTTTGGTCTTGATCGAAATCAGCGTAAGATACAAGCATCAAACAAACAGCAACGAGTTAACTGTATGACCAACAACGACATCCTGCGCCGCATTCGATATATTTTCGATCTTAGTGACTCCAAGATGATGGGCATTTTTAGCAGCGCCGACTATCAAGTCACACGAGCACAGGTCAGCGATTGGCTAAAGCCTGAGGAGGACCTCGAGTATAAAAACTGTACTGATACTCAAATGGCTTCCTTTCTCAACGGTTTTATTAATCAAAGACGCGGGAAAAGGGAAGGCGTCCAACCCAAACCCGACAATAAGTTAAACAATAATCTTATTCTCAAGAAACTGACTATCGCGCTAAATTTGAAATCAGATGATGTGCTGGAGATTCTTGAACTAGCAGGGTTCAAATTGGGCAAGCATGAATTGAGTGCCTTTTTCCGTAAACCGGATAATAAACACTTCCGGGAATGTAAAGATCAGGTGCTTCGCAATTTCTTGAAGGGAGTCCAAGCCAAACATCCCAAAGAAGAGACTAGCGAACCGGCGATACCCTTCGAATGGAAACCGCTTCCTGATAAGTAGCATGGCAAACTCTCGATAGACTACCTACGATACAGCGGAATTTTTCTAACATAACAGCCCCAATGTAAAACACTCAGCGGAGACTTTAATCATGGACGCAGAAAAATGGACACCCATTCATGAATTTATCGCTATTGCGATGGAAGTGGGTGCTCTTTTGCTCATCCTATTTGCTATCGTTGTGTTGTTAGCTGTTATCTACATGTATATTTCGGACGTGACCCAAAAGAAACATACAATTCGAAGAAATTATCCAGTTGTCGGTAGGTTTCGGTATTTTTTTGAGCACATGGGAGAGTTTTTTCGTCAGTATTTCTTCGCCATGGACAGAGAAGAGTTACCCTTCAATAGGGCCCAAAGGTCCTGGGCGTACAGAGCGGCAAAAAATATTGATTCAACCGTGGCATTCGGCTCTACTCGGCCAATGGATAAAACCGGGGGTATCGTA
Organism: uncultured Spongiibacteraceae bacterium; assembly: GCA_964401565.1. Taxonomy (GTDB): domain Bacteria; phylum Pseudomonadota; class Gammaproteobacteria; order Pseudomonadales; family Dasaniaceae; genus Oceanicoccus. The sequence goes on along the minus strand of CAYNZI010000023.1, from coordinate 11,556 downwards.
TTTCTCAACGATTTTTTCCCAACACTGGCAGAAAATGCAGATACCCCAAAGGTCATTACCATCGGCCAGGGTTACGCGACAACACCGTATAGTACAGGAGCCTTGGTCAATATCTCTGGCATGAGTTACGGTGCTATTTCGGCCCCTGCGGTGACAGCACTCTCCCTAGGTGCCAAAAAAGCGGGTATCTGGATGAACACAGGAGAAGGGGGATTGTCACGCTATCATTTAGAGGGCGGATGTGACCTCGTTTTCCAAATTGGCACAGCCAAATACGGTGTTCGCGATAGCCTGGGGCATTTAAGCGATGAAAAATTACTTGAGCTGTCCTCGCATCCCCAGCTTCGCATGTTTGAAATAAAAATAAGCCAGGGTGCAAAACCAGGGAAGGGGGGCATTCTACCCGCGGCCAAGGTCACTGCTGAAATCTCCAGTATTCGCAGTATTCCCGTCGGCCAAGACTCAATCAGCCCCAACAGGCACCCTGAAATCACCGATGTTGATGCCTTACTCGATATGATTGTTCGTATACGAACGCTTACGGGTAAACCCTGCGGATTTAAAACAGTCATTGGTGGTAGCAACTGGATAGACGAACTAGCGGTGGCTATTCATCGTCGTGGTCTGGGCGATGCCCCCGATTTTATCACTATCGATAGTGCTGATGGCGGTACTGGCGCAGCACCACAGAGCCTTATTGATTTCGTTGGCTTGCCGCTTAAAGTCAGTTTACCGCTGATTATTGACAAGTTGACTGAATACGGATTGCGCGAGCGAATCAACGTTATATGCTCCGGAAAACTTATCAACCCCAGCGACGTAGCATGGGCTATGTGTATGGGTGCAGACTTTGTCACCTCAGCGAGAGGGTTTATGTTTGCACTGGGATGTATACAGGCATTGCAGTGTAATAAAAATACCTGCCCAACGGGTATAGCCACCCACGACCCAGACTTACAAAAGGGACTGGCTCCAACGACAAAGTCCGAGCGGGTCTATCACTATGCTGAAAATATGACATACGAAGTTGGTTTAATAGCCAATTCATGCGGTGTAACAGAACCCCGCCAACTCAATCGCAGTCACGCCAGGATCATAAATGATCGAGGTATTCCGGAACCAATGGATACTCTTTACCCGGAGGCCCAAGTGCGTTTGGAATATCTGAAGACAGCTGAACAGATACCTGCGTAAACACTGTTTTCGAGTAGCAATAAAAACAATAACTCATCAGGGAAATACCTATGTCAGATATAAAAGCAAACGAAGCCATTCAACTGGGTGACAGCCGTCGCCGTTTCATAAAAAATACCGCTCTTGGCGCGGTCGCCCTCAGTGGCCTTGGTTTTATTCGGCCTCAGGCTTCTGCGGCGGCGGGGTCTGAAACGATCACTGTCACCGCCACCCTTACCCTCAATCCTGATAATGCTGACGCCGCCATTGCCGGTTTACAAACGCTGGCGGCCGCAGTAGAGGCCAACGAACCCGGCGTGTTAGCTTATATTTGCAACCAGAATGTAAAAAACCCTAACGAAATTATGTTTTTCGAAATCTATGAGAACCAAGCCGCAGCAAAAAATCATGGAGAAACGCCCCACATGCAACAGTTTCGCTCTGATGGAGCTAGCTTCTTCGTCGGAGAGATGGCCATTGAGTCCTATCAGCAGCTAGCGGGATATCATCGCTAGTCACTCTTTGAGAAAATCCAATTATCATCATAAGGGAGAGAGCGGTCACAGATGTGCCGCTCCCTTTCATTACACCATTTACAACAGGCCCTATACCCGAGTTACATAGGCGATTTACTTTTCTCATCGTTAAGCTAAACTTTTAACTTATGTCTTTTTAGTGATATTCGAATGCTTACAGATCCTCCCAAGCGTCCCCCGTCAACATTAGTCAACCAATTGCCGGCTGTTGCATATCGCTGTTCAGCTGACGAATTTCGGAAACCGCTCGAAATCGCCGGTAATACGATGCGAGTCCTTGGTTATACCGAACAGGACTTAATCGAAATTGCCAGAGTCAACGGTAACAATCTCATTCATCCGGATGACCGATATACAGTATGGACCGCTATTAAAGAAGATCTGTCCCAGGGAGATATCTACGATCTGGAATATCGTATTTTGCAGAAGGGAGGTGGTTTCATTACGGTACGTGATCACGGCGAGGGCATTTATGACAACGGAAATTTAGTCGAGCTGATTGGCATTATCACCCCAATTACACAGAAAAATATTAGGGCAAGGAATCAAAAAGACGCCCAAAAAACCATCGTTCAGCTCGCCTGCAGCACACGTTTGGCGAGAGGCGAGGTGGAAGCATTCAGCCGTGAAGTCGTCTTGGCCGCCGCCAAAACTTTGAATGTTGAGCGATCAAGTGTTTGGCTTTTGAATTCGAGCAGGGATGAATTGCTACTAGTTTGTTTGTATGAAAAAAATAGTGACACATTTTCTTCTGGCGCTGTCCTTTACGCGTCTGAATATTCAGCCTATTTTGACGCATTGCTTAGTGGGCGGGCGATTGATGCGATTGACGTAGAAACTGATTATCGAACCAAGGAATTTTGCACATTCTACCTTCCTGCAACCAATGTGAAATCCATGCTCGACAGCGCCATCCGTATTTCGGGTGAAGTTATCGGAGCTGTTTGCAACGAAAAGGTGGGAAAAACCCAACACTGGTATACCGAAGATATTTCCTTTTCAGGGGAGTTGGGCGATCAATTGTCCCAGGTTATAGCCAATCGAAATCACATTGAAAGCGAAAATAATGCGCGGGCGGCAAAGGTCGCCAGTGACACAAAAAGCCAGTTATTAGCCACCATTAGCCACGAGTTGCGTACACCGATGAATGGCGTATTGGGGACCGTTGATTTACTGGAAATGACCACGCTGAACCAGCAACAAAAAAAATATGTAGATACCATTCGAAAGTCAGGCGATCTATTGCTGACGCTTATCAACGACGTTCTCGATTACTCAAAACTCGAGGCAGGAAAACTTGTTCTTTTCCCACAGCCCACTCAGATTTCAATTTTATTTCATAGTGTTGTAGATTTGTTGCGGCCGTTAGTTTGTCGACACGTTGACATACAATTGAGCCCAGGTGGTAATTTCCCAGAAACACTTGCGCTCGACGATAATCGAATTCGGCAATTGCTTTTCAACATCATCGGCAATGCGATTAAATTTACCTCTGTGGGTTCGATAGTCGTGAGATATGAACTGTTATCCGCTAATAGGTGGGTGATTGAAATTTGCGATACCGGTAAAGGTATTGATAAAGATGCGTTGCCGAGGATTTTCGACCCATTTTCGCAATCGATGACTACAAAAGAAACCCATCAAATGGAAGGGGCGGGACTGGGGTTGTCTATCTGCAGAACTCTCGTCGAATTAATGAAAGGGGAAATATTTGCGACAAGTGAGCTAGGGGAAGGAACAACAATTCGAATTGAATTACCGCTAGTAGAAGCAAAAAAAGATCATCAGGAAAACACCAGCGTCGACGATAAACCGCAGTTTGAAGGTATGCGGGTTCTTGTTGCTGAAGACAATGCTGTTAATCGAACCGTTGTCGTCGCTATGTTAAACCAACTCGGCATTGCTCCAGATTTGGTGACCAATGGAGAGGAGGCGGTTGAACAATTTCAGCGTGCGAATGGCGCCTATGACTTACTTCTTCTCGATTGCCAAATGCCTGTAATGGATGGGTTCACTGCTAGCAAAACCATTCGGATGCTTCAAAAAACCAGTAGCACTCTGACAATTGCGGCACTCACCGCCCACGCACTCGACGACTACAGAGACCGTGCTAAATCAGCACAGATGGATGCCTATCTCACCAAACCTATCCGGACGGCTGACTTAGCTGAATTACTGCGTAGTATCAACTAGCCTCCCTTTTTCCAATGCCTCTTGAGTTGTGCTTGTACATCAGTACGCTTCAGCGATGTGTTAACTATTGATCTACCTCAAATTCACAGACTTGCAACATGAAACCATAGAGATCATCGTTACGAAGATAGAACTATAGAACCAAGCACGTAGCGATGTACTCCAGTAACACGTATTGGAAAGGACCTGCTATGCGACACCTCAAACACTATCTTTATGTTTTCCTACTGTTTTTCTTTTTACAGATTCCGGCTCACGCAAGTAATACAGTCTGGTTAATTGATGTAAAAGGTGGCATCGGCCCCGCCACAGCCGATCACATGGTTAGAGGGCTTGAACAAGCTCAGCAAGATGATGCGTCATTTGTTATTTTACAAATTGACACACCCGGTGGGCTCGATAGCGCTATGCGCCAGATGATTAAAGCCGTTCTTGCCTCCAGAATCCCCGTTATCGGTTATGTATCTCCTAGCGGAGCTAGAGCAGCCAGTGCCGGCACCTATCTCCTTTACGCTACGCATATCGCCGCGATGGCCCCGGCGACGAACCTGGGAGCCGCAACGCCGGTACAAATTGGCGCTCCCGAACTGCCCTCTATCCCCAGCCAAAAAAGCAATGAAGACGCTGACGAGCAACCCGCTTTAGCAGGATCCACGGCTATGGAGAGGAAAATAATTAACGATGCTGTTGCTTATATTCAAGGTTTGGCCAATTTACGAAAACGGAACTCAGCGTGGGCAACTTTAGCGGTGAAAGAAGGTGTTAGTCTACCTGCAGAGGAGGCCTTGTCCCTAGGGGTTATTGACATAGTGGCCGCTGATACAAATAACCTAATGCAGCCACTTGATGGTCGCATCGTCAAATGGGGTGATGAAGAATTAACACTGAATACGAGTGACGTTGAGATATACCATCACCCAATCGATTGGCGAAGTGAGTTTCTTTCAGTTATTACTGACCCAAATGTTGCCTATATATTGGTCCTGATTGGAGTGTACGGGTTGATTTTTGAAGCCTCCAATCCTGGCTTTGGTGTGCCGGGTATACTCGGTGCCGTCTGTATTTTCATTGCCCTGTATGCCTTTCAGGTACTGCCTGTCAGTTATGCCGGAGTTGCATTGATGGTGCTGGGTATTGGCTTGATGACGGCTGAAGCTTTTGCACCCAGTTTTGGTGTTTTGGGATTGGGAGGTATCACGGCATTTGCCATAGGTTCAATCATTTTGATGGATACTGAACTTCCCGGCTACCAAATCGCCATGCCTTTAATCGTCGCCTTTACCGCCTTCAGTGCAGCATTGTTGGTGTTTGCGTTAGGCTTGATAGTGAAAGCGCGAAAGCAAGTCGTCGTCACTGGCATTCGTCATTTTGTTGGCAGCACCGCAGAAGTTGAATCTTTATACAATAAAACAGCACGTGTTCGACTCGATGGCGAGCTCTGGCAAGTACAGTGCAATCAACCTCTGTCGATTCACGATAGCGTCACTGTTACCGCTGCAGAAGGCATAGAGTTAGTCGTCACGAAAAATAAGGGAGAGGGATAATGGACTTTCAGATAGAGTTTTTTGGCGTGCCGTTTGCGATCATGGCACTGGTTTTATTGATATCAATGTTTCGAGTGTTACGGGAGTATGATCGTGGCGTCATTTTTATGCTCGGTCGGTTTTACAAAGTAAAAGGACCTGGATTAATCATTTTGATTCCGTTTTTACAACAAATGGTTCGAGTCGATTTACGAACCGTGGTAATGGATGTGCCGACACAAGATGTTATCTCCCGAGACAATGTCTCGGTTAAAGTTAACGCGGTTATTTATTTTCGTGTCATCGATCCGCAAAAAGCCATTATTCAAGTCGAAAACTTTCTTGAAGCAACCAGTCAGTTATCTCAAACGACCCTTCGGTCTGTTTTGGGCCAACATGAACTGGACGATATGTTAGCAGAACGGGAACAGCTGAACGCCGATGTACAATCCATACTCGACAAACAAACGGATGCATGGGGAATCAAAGTTGCCAATGTGGAAATCAAACATGTTGACCTCGATGAAAGTATGATTCGAGCGATAGCGAAACAAGCTGAAGCTGAGCGAGAGCGTCGAGCAAAAGTGATTCATGCGCAGGGCGAATTTGAAGCAGCGCAAAAATTACTCGAAGCCGCCAAAATTCTATCGCAGCAAGAGCAAGCACTACAATTGCGTTATCTGCAAACACTGGTGGAAATAGCCGGAGACAAAAGCTCGACTATCGTATTTCCCATGCCAATTGACTTGGTTGCAGGCTTAAAGAAACTAACAGAATAGATAATGTGAACAAAGCTACCCGAACACGACTGTGTTCGGGTAGCGCTTAAAAAGCCTCTAGAGAGACAGGTTAATTTACCACGCCATGAACTTCTCGACGATTTGGTCAACCGTAAAACTGGCAGGCCTTTGGCGGGGAGGGAATTCCTTGAAGGTCATGAGGAATCGCTGAACTTTCGCAATGCCTGGGCGAGAGGCGGTGCCAATTTTCCGCATAGACCAGTCCTGATAGTGATTAGAATCGGTATCAGCGCGTTCGAATGGATCGCGACGCAAGTGAAACAGTTTCGGAATTCTCAAGTCAGTAAACGGCTCGCGCCATACCTGAAACTGGCGAGCGCGCTGTTCAGCAAAAACCAATTTCCAGTCGCCCGTACGCATACCGACAAGTTTGCCATCATCACTGAAGTAGAAAAATTCGTCTCGCGGTCCGGCATCCGATTCGCCAGTCAGATAAGGCAAAAAGTTATAGCCATCCAAATGTACTTTGAATTTATCACTGCCTATTTTGGTGCCTTTCATTAAGTCCTTTTTAATGCTGGTGTTACCCACCGCAGCCATCAATGTAGGAACCCAGTCAAGATGGGACATAACTTCATTGGATACCTTATTGGCAGGGATTTTTCCAGGCCAGCGCACCATTGCAGGCACTCGGTAACCACCTTCCCAGTTGGTATTCTTTTCGCTGCGATAAGGCGTTATAGCTGCATCTGGCCACTGGTTGAAATGAGGGCCATTATCAGTGGAATATATGACAATGGTATTGTCGGCAATACCCAAGTCGTCAATTTTTTTCAATAAGATACCTACATGGCCATCATGCTCCAGCATGGCGTCGTTATAGAATCCTTGACCCGACGCACCGAGCTGGGAATCCTTAACGTGAGTAAAGTAGTGCATTCGAGTAGAGTTGAACCAAACAAAAAACGGTTTCTCTTGCTTATGCGCTTTATCGATAAACTTCAGACTAGCGGCTAGAAACTCTTCATCAATGGTTTCCATTCGTTTTTTGGTGAGAGGGCCCGAGTCTTCAATTTTCCCATCGGCATAACTATGTATCACGCCCCTGGGTCCATATTTTTTCCGAAACTCCGGATCCTTCGGGTAGTCAGGATCTTCCGGTTCCTCTTCAGCATTGAGGTGATATAAGTTACCAAAAAATTCATCAAAACCATGATTCGATGGCAAGAACTCATCGCGATCCCCCAAATGGTTCTTCCCGAAATGTCCTGTTGCGTAACCCAACGGCTTTAACATTTGTGCCAATGTTGGGTCTTCTTTTTGCAAACCAACATCTGCACCTGGAGTGCCGACTTTGGTAAGCCCCGTTCGTACTGGGTGCTGGCCGGTAATGAAAGCAGATCTGCCAGCCGTACAACTTTGTTCACCGTAGTAGTCCGTGAACACAATGCCTTCTTCTGCGATTCGGTCAATATTCGGGGTTTTATAGCCCATAATTCCGCGGCTGTAATTACTGATGTTGGAAATACCAATATCGTCACCCCATATCACCATGATATTGGGCTGTTCGGTGGCAGCGAAAAGTGAGCCAGAAGACAGTACCGTCAAACACGTCAGCGCGACCTTAACTAGTCGACGCCCTCGTGGCCTGTAGCGTTGTAATGGATTGCGCATAGAAGGTTCCTCGCCCTATCAAAGGGTTATTATCATTAGGTCGGATAGTGACTATCCCGTTTTATCAATCTGCCACACATCATACTAGAATTACTGTTGATTGAAACGGCCGAAATGTGCTTTGAAGGTGTATCATCGTCATAGAATAAGAAGATACCCCATTGTTCTGGAAGACGATGACGCGGCCAACCGTAGTTACGCGCTGGCTGTGTAAGAAACCGTCAGGGGCGATGGACGGAAATACGATCTAGTCTGGCACCTGCGCTACTGGTAGCACTCGATCGCCTTCCGCCAGCCCCGATACAATTTCGATCATGCCATCGTCAAGACGTTTGCCCACTTTGATAAACCTCCGCTCAACCGAACCTGCATTTAGCACCCGGACGATATCCAATTGCCCCATTGAAACGATCCTGTCTGCCGGTAAAACTAACATGTCTTCAATCCCCGCAGGGATACGTAACTGGGCATACATCCCCGGTAGTAATCTCTGCACCTGTTGAAGCCTACTTTTCACCAAAAAACTTCTCGATCCCGAATCGGCCGCAGGAACGAGCTCTTCAATCTGTGAGTCTACCGTCATATTCAGTGCAGGTATTGTAACCTCTAGAGTTTGACTAATACTCAACGACACTGCCAAATGTTCACGTACCCGCGCTTCCACACGCAAAGAGACCGGGTTATATAACGAAAGCAATTGCACTCCCGGTTGAGCGGTATTTCCCGGTTCAGCAAACCGATCAATAATACGGCCATTAATGGGTGCGGTCACATTCGCAAAACTCAAGGCTGTATTGGCTTCTTCGAGCGCCTCTTGTGAGGTCGACAGATCAGCCTGCAGTGAGTCGTGATTCGCCTGCGCCCGATCAAGATCAGATTGGGACAAAAGACTCTTGCCGGTAAGTTCGAGCGCTCTTGCAAGTGACTTTTTTGCTTCCTTTAATCTCACGCTGACTGACTCTACCGCCGATTGAGCTTGTGAGACTCTGGATTGCAGGTCTGATTTTTCCAGCTCGACCAGTAAGTCGTTCTTCCTGACGGAGTCGCCGGCCCGCACATGTATCTTTTCAATGCGCGCCAGTATCCTAGAGGAAATAATTGTCGCTTGTTTAGCCTCAATGCCGGCGGGTACTGACTCGTAGATCGGCTGTTTTCGTCGAGTTACGGCAATTGTTTCCTGGCTGATCACAGATTCTAGGCTTGCTGATCCTGGTGGCATCTTCTCTTTAAACACCTCAGCCATCCATGCTATCAACAGCACAAGAATAAGGATCGTGAAAATTGGAATGGCTATTTTTAGTGGCTTATTCATTGTGATTGGCCTTCAGTGGTCTCGCTGTTTTCAAACACCATAAAATACACAATGGGAACAATAAGCAGCGTAAAAAGAGTAGAGGCGATAATGCCAAAAATGATTGCCAGTGCCAAACCGCTAAATACCGGATCGAGAATAATGACAAGATTACCCAGAAGTGTCGTCCCCGCGGTCAGGAGAATAGGGCGCATGCGAATCGCCCCGGCTTGAATAAGCGCTTCTTTTATCGCAAGCCCCCGTTCCCGGGCTTGAGTAATAAATTCAACCAAGATCAGGGAGTTCCTAACCACGATCCCGGCCAACGCAATCATGCCGATCATCGCCGTTGCGGTAAACAAAACCAGATCAGGAGACCCTGCAATCTCTCTCTCCCCAAACTGATTGAGAAGCCAAAAACCGGGCATGATACCAATAATCGTTAACGGGATTGCAGACATAATAATAAGGGATAAACTGGTCGACGATGTCTGGAATTTTAGTACAAAGAAAATACCAATTAGCGCAAACACAAAAGCTAGGCCCATATCACGAAAAACGTCGACGGTGATTTTCCATTCCCCCTCGCCAGTCCAAATCACATCAATGTCGCTGGCTAATTGCCAGCCATCGCCGCCGCCACTATTCAGAAACGTACGCTGCTGCCAATCGTTCACCGTTGTCGACGACGCACCCAAGTCTGCATTGATATCGGCGATAACCTCAGCCGGTGTTCTGCCAGACAACTCAGCCGTCACATAGGCCACAGGACGAAGATCTTTGTGATGAATAGACTTATCCGCCGCTAGCCGCTGGAACTCCCCCAGCTCGCCTAAGGAGACTAACGGTTGTGATGCGCTTTCGAGCCCATTTTGAGTGCTACGTTGAACAATGCCCGCTCGACCTTTGACTTGAAGTCGTTTCAAATCACTAATAGACGAACGTTGTGCCATCGGCAATCGAAGTTCCAGAGGTAGTGGAACTGCCTCTCTTTCGTCTTGCATATAACCGACAATCACACCGGCGTTTGCCATCAACAGCGTCTGGTTGATGTCGTCGGTCGACACCCCTGACAGGGCGGCTTTTTGCTTGTTGACGATAAAACGCAACCGCTCTTGTTCACCCTCGACAGTGGTGTCAACTTCGGTAACTAGGGGTTCCCGCTCCAGTCGTTGTTTAACCTGGACAGCGGCGGCTCGTAATGACGAATAAGGTGTCATATTGGCGCCATAGATTTCTGCCGCAAGGGTGCTGAGAACGGGCGGCCCGGGAGGCACTTCAACAACTTTGATGCTAATGCCATTATTGTTCAAAAAATGCAGCTTTTCCCTTAAACGCAATACCACCGCGTGGGACTGATGTTCGCGCAATGATTTGTCGATCAACGTCACCCGTAAATCTGCGGTATTCAGTGTGGTTCGCTGGTAGTAACGACGAACCATGCCATTGAAATCTATTGGGGAGGGCATGCCAACGAAGCTCGCTACAGCTTGTACTTCATTAACCGATCGAGTGATTTTTGAAACCTTCTCCGCCATTGCTGCGGTTGCCTCAAGCGATGAAGATTCAGGCATGTCGATCAGAATTTGAATTTCGTTTTTATTATCGAAAGGTAGTAACTTGAGCGGCACTAATCTAAAAATAGGTAGTAACGCTGCCACAATGAACAGCCCAAGTACTCCCCATAAAACCAAGCGGGCCTTGTTACTATTGTCCAGCAGTGGCTCAATAAGCTTGCGGTAAAACTTCAATAAAGAGGCTTCATTATCAGGCTCTTTGCGCTGACTGCCGCCGCTCCCGGAGTGGCGGAGTATCTTGCTGGACAACCATGGTGTTACAAAAAACGCGACCATAGTACTGGTTGCTACACTGACAGGCACATTAAATGCCATGGGTGCCATATAGGGCCCCATCATGCCAGTAATGAACGCCAGCGGGATAAACGCCAGTACGATGGTGACAGTAGACATAAGTAAGGGCACTTTCAATTCAGAAATTGCAGCGACTATCTTTTCTTTCAACGACCCCGCTGGCTTTTTTAGAAAGCGTTCGATGTTATCGACACCGGTAATCGGGTCATCCACCAGTAAACCGAGCGACAATATCAACGCAAATAATGTCACTCTATTAATCGTGTATCCAAACACCATATCAAGCGCTAGCGTAATACCGTAGCTGATGGGCACGGCAATGCCGACGACCAGAGCCGGGCGCCATCCCAAAAATACCGCAATAAACACAACAACCGTAAATACGGCGAAAGACAGGCTGGAAGCAAGATTGTTCACTTTTTCGTTGGCTGTAGCGCCGTAGTCACGCAAAATTTCCACATGTACATTTGGCGGCAATAATTGTTTCCGCAAATCGCCTATCAAGTGATGCACATCTTCGGCAACTTTCACCGCATTACTGCCTCGCTGTTTAGC
>CAYNZI010000022.1:0-12921 GCA_964401565.1 uncultured Spongiibacteraceae bacterium | reverse complement strand
TCTGCTGACATGAAGAAACTTCGTGAAATCTGTGACAAACACGATTTGAAGCTGCTTTGCGATACAGCGCAAGCACCAGGTGCCAAGTATGATGGCAGTTTTGCCGGTACTCTGGCCGATATCGGTGGATTCAGCTTGAACTACCACAAACATATCCACTGCGGAGAGGGCGGCATCCTGGTTACTAATGATGACGACTACGCTGAGCGACTTCAACTCATTCGCAACCATGCGGAAGCCGTTATCCAGTCGGATGAACCAGAAAAACTCAACAACATGCTGGGATATAATTTTCGCATGGGGGAAATAGAAGCCGCCATCGCCTCTGTTCAGCTCAAAAAATTAAAACCTCGTATTGAGTCTCGCCAGCGAGCTGCTGAGCAATTGGCCACAGGACTGTCCGGCCTTAAAGGCCTCACGCTCCCCAAGGTCGCCGACAACTGCAGTCATGTCTATTATGTCTACGGATTCAAGCTCGACATCGACGCACTGGGCATAAGTAGAGAGCAACTACTCGACGCCCTTCGGGCCGAGGGTGTGCCGGGCTTGCTTGCGGGGTACCAAAACATACATCTACTGCCAATGTTCCGCAATAAAATCGCATACGGCACCAAGGGTTTTCCATGGAACTCGCCACACACAGACAGCACTGTTGAATACAAGGCAGGCCTCTGCCCCGTTGCAGAAGAGCTGCACGCGAAGTCTTTCTTTGGCCTCAACTGGTGTATGCATGAATACACAGCCGCTGATGTTGTAAAAATTATCACAGCCTTCAAAAAGGTATGGGCTAACCTAGACCAGCTTCAGGTTCAATAGAAAATACCATGCTAGATATTCATCAACACAAAGACTCCCTGCCCCTGCAGGGAGAGCGACTAACAGTTAGATTATTGACTGAGAGTGACTTGTCGGATAGGTACCTATCATGGCTCAATGACCCTGAAACAGTACAGTTCAGCAACCAACGCTTCCTGATACATAATATTGACAGTGCAAGGCACTACTTCAAAAGTTTTACTGACAGCCCCAATCTCTTTTTTGCCATCGAAGACCAGCAAAGTCGTCAGCTGGTTGGTACTATGACAGTCTATATTCAGGCTCATCACGACACTGCAGATGTGGGCATACTCTTGGGTGAAAAGCGGCTGTGGGGCAAAGGCTACGGAGGTGAGGCCTGGAACCTAGTCGTAAACTGGCTACTCGACACTTGCCAGGCACGTAAAGTTACCGCTGGGACCATCGCCTGCAATCTCGGTATGGTACGGCTTATGGAGCGTGCCGGCATGTTGCATGAAGCCACACGTCAGCAGCAAGAACTTATCAACAACAAACCTCAGGATATTGTCTACTTTGCCAAATTTCATGCCGTTTGATATACCTCAGCCCGTGGCGATTGTCGCTCATGATGCTGGCGGAGCCAATCAAATTATTGCTCTGCTGAAGGCACATGCAGATGAGTTTGAAGTTCGCGCCTACCTCGAAGGCCCAGCACTAAAGTTGTGGATGCAGGCATTTCCCAGCAGCAATTTGTGCGCATCTCTTGAAGACGCTCTGGATGGAAGTCAGTCCCTTCTTGCAGGGACTGGCTGGGCCAGCAACCTAGAATTTAACGCTATCGACTTAGCGCTAAACTCTGGACTCCATGCGATTGCGCTATTGGATCATTGGACAAATTATGAGCAGCGTTTCATTAGAAGTAACCGCTCTATTCACCCAAGCGAATATTGGGTGGTTGATCAATACGCGCTCTCGATTGCAAAGCGAGCCTTTTCGAATCGCACCCTCAGACAGGTACCAGATTACTACCTACAGTCACAAATAGAAAAGATAGGTACACCTTCTACTGACGATGATATCTTGCTATATATACTAGAGCCTGCTCGGAGTGATTGGGGTAAATCTGGTCCGGGAGAATTTCAGGCTCTGGATTACACGTTTGAAAAGTTGCCTCTCATGGAGCTACCAAGTGGAGTACAAATCTGCCTTCGCCCACACCCCTCAGAAAACAAGGAAAAATATCAGAGCTGGATAACACAACACGCCAATGTAAATATCGAAATCGACAACTCCCCAACACTAGCTGATGCACTCTCGAAGTCCAAATGGGTAGCGGGCTGTGAATCGTACGCACTGACACTGGCTTTAGCCTCAGGCCGTACCGTATACTGCACGCTTCCCCCGTGGGCCCCAACTTGCCGCCTACCGCACGAAGGACTGATTCAGGTCAAGAGTCTTTAATCATGAAATATTGTAAGAACTGCCTACAACCCGATACCCGCCCAAACACAATATTCAGCGAGAATGGAATCTGCCCCGCCTGCATTTATTGTCAAAAACTGCCGTCTGTCGACTGGCAGGAACGCTACGAAATTCTCGAAGAATTATTAGAAAGCTATCCACGCGATCCAAAACAAAAATTTGACTGTATCATCGGCGTAAGCGGCGGTAAAGATAGCACTCGCCAAGCACTTTGGGTACGCGACAAACTGGGTCTCAACCCATTACTGGTCTGCCTGTCATACCCTCCCGAGCAAATTACTGAGCGAGGGGTAAATAACATATCCAACCTGATTGAACAGGGCTTCGATGTTGTTATAGCTGCCCCGGCACCAGATACCTGGAAGCGCCTAATGCGCGACTCCTTTATGAAATTCACCAACTGGGCCCGCTCCACTGAAATGGCACTTTTCAGCTCTGTCCCCCAGCTGGCCATTCGCTATGAAATACCACTGATCCTCTGGGGAGAAAACCCCGGACTACAACTGGGTGATCTCAAGACATTAGGTAAAACAGGATACGACGGCAACAACCTGCGCAATATGAACACTCTTGCTGGTGGCGCGCTTGACTGGATGCGTGAAGCAGATATAGATCAACGCAACCTAATTGCCTATACATACCCCGCACCAGAAGAGTTCGACGAACACAAGCTTCAAATCGTTTATCTTGGCTGGTTTCTTGGCGACTGGTCTTTACTTAACAACGGTATGTACTCAGCGGTTAGCGGCCTTGAAATACGCGAAGATACAGTCGAAAACACCGGCGATCTCTACGGACTCACAGGCCTTGATGAAGACTGGGTAACCCTGAATCAAATGATTAAATACTATAAATTTGGTTTCGGCCGAGTTACCGACTATGTCAACGAAGAAATACGAAACGGGTTGATGACACGGGAACGCGGCATCGAATTAGTATCCAGCTATGACGACGCCTGCTCCGACGAGTATATTTCCAGTTTCTGTGAATATATCGATATCAGCACTGATACGTTCTGGGATCAGGTATACAAGTCCGTGAACCGAGATTTATTCGATGTGGACGCAAAAGGTAAAATCTCCAGAAAATTCCAAGTGGGAGTGGGCCTATGAAACAACCAACTATAGGTATTGTTGACTACGGCGCAGGTAACCTCACCTCTGTAAAGCAATCATTGCGCAATATGGGATATCGCTCTCGAGTATCGAGCGATCGTGAGGTTTTGGACCAGACCGATTTACTGCTGCTTCCGGGTGTCGGAGCCTTTCCCGCTGCAATGAAGTCCCTGCATAGTAGTAGACTGGCTGAATACTTAATAAACAAAGTCCACCAAGGCGCGCCACTTATCGGTATTTGCCTAGGTATGCAGCTCCTAGTCGATTACTCCCATGAAATTAAGAAAACCCCTGGCCTCGGGCTTATTCCCGGTGAAGTAATGCCTCTCAGCCAGACCGACTGGCATATTGGCTGGAACAATATCGAAATGCTCAACCAAAACACTATGACCTCTGGTAATGATGGGCTAGCAGTGTACTTCAATCACTCTCATGTAGTAAAAACTGATAGTGAGTTTAATATAGGGCTTTCAAGAATCGATCAGAGCTCCGAACCCTTTACTATCGCTATTCGCCGCAATAACGTTGTAGGACTGCAATTTCATCCTGAAAAAAGCCAACAGGCCGGGCGTAAAATTTTGACATCGGTGGTTGAGGGTTTATTAACTGAATATTAATATTATCTTACCGAAATCCAACAATAACGCCACTGCACTTATAACGTAGCTTCACCAAAATAATAGCAGAGCACTGAAACCACCGTGCCCAGCAGGAGATACCTTTGCTAAAGAAACGCCTTACTGGAGTCATTACCGTAAAAAACGGCTTGGCAGTTCAATCCTTTGGTTACAACCGCTACCTACCTATGGGAAAGCCCGAGGTGCTTGCGGAAAATCTCGATCGCTGGGGGGCGGATGAAATAATCCTGCAGTGTATTGACAGAAGCCGCAATAATGCAGGCCCAGACTTTGAGGCTCTCTCTAAAATAGCGAACAAAGGGTTAGGCACACCAATTACCTACGCAGGCGGTGTACGCACGGCTGAAGACGCTATTCGGGTTGTTCAATCAGGAGCCGACCGCATTGCCCTCGACGCACTATTACACGACTCCCCCAGCACAGTCATCGAACTCTCACACAAGCTTGGCGCACAAGCGCTAGTCGCCAGCTTGCCAGTCTCACATGTGAATAACGAGTTGCGCTGGTACGATTACCGCTCTCAGCAGCACAAACCTTTCAGTGCCGAACTATTACAACTACTTAAAGACAAAGTCATTTCCGAAGTTATGCTGATAGACTGGCAGCATGAAGGGCAGGAAAACGGTTTTCAACTTGACCTGATCCATAACTTTCCTGCGTGTAATACCCCTATAATCGCCTTCGGCGGACTCAGTTCAACTAAAATTATCGGTGAGGCACTATCACTGACTTCCGTCAGTGCAACAGCCATCGGTAACTTCCTAAGCTACAAAGAACACGCCATCGCCTCTTATAAACAACAGCTCTGCGAGTTTCCAATTCGCATGCCCTACAGCGACGGAGTTTTATAAAAATGGAAGTCAGTTCTATCAGTCATTGTTCCCGCTGCCTATACCCAGCCACCCACCCCCTAGGACTCACCTTTGATAATGAAAGGGTGTGTTCAGGCTGCCGTATTCACGAAGAAAAAGACCAGCTGAATTGGTCCAAGCGCTGGAGAAAACTTGAAGAGCTTGTAGCCCCATATCGTGTAGCAAATAATTCTACATATGACTGCATCATTCCAGTCACAGGCGGCAATGACTCTTACTACCTTGTCCACTTGGTCAAGGAAAAGCTCGGTATGAACCCTCTGCTGGTCACTTACAACAAGTATTTCAACACCCCTCTGGGCATTCGTAACTTGGCCAATCTTAGAATCCGTTTTGACTGTGATATATTGGTTCAAAATGTCAATATGAACTCAGTCAAAAACATTACCCGTACCACCCTGCGTGAATTTGGCAGTATTTACTGGCACTGCCTTGCTGGGCAAACTGTATTCCCCGTGCAAACTGCAGTGCGCTACGGGGTACCATTAATCATCTGGGGCGCTCATCAGGGACTAGAGCAGGTCGGCATGTTCTCCCATGAACACGAAGTTGAGATGACTCGTCGCTACCGCAAAGACCATGACTTGATGGGCCGTGAAGCGGATGATTTACTCACTATATTCGACACTTTGAGCGAGGATGATATTTGGCAATACCGTTATCCTAATGATGCGAGCCTACAAAGAGTTGGCGTGCGCGGCATCTACCTAGGCAATTACGTACGTTGGGATCCCAAGGCTCAGCACGAGCAAATGATTGGCAGCCACGACTACCAATCTGCTGCATTCCCTCGCACGTTTGATAGCTATGACCACGTAGATTGCTACAATTTTATGGGGCTACACGATCTAATCAAGCGCTATAAGCACGGTTACAGCAAAGTTACAGATCACGCCTGCCGCGAGATTCGACACGGACGCTTAACTCGCGAACAAGCACAAGCCCTGACAATCAAACACTCCTCACAGGAAACACCTTACCTAGATCTGTTTTGCAATTGGCTAGGAATCAGCCCGCCGGCGCTACAGCTAATAATCGACCAACACAGAAATCCTCTCTTCTGGCAGCAGCTAAAGCCTGGCACCTGGCAGTACTTAGGAAATCAGTCTGACGCGACCTTATTAGCAAGTGACGATGCCCTGAAAACACTAGCGCCTTCTTCAGAATTCACTAACACTCACAGCCTGGATTTAGATAAAGCCACCAACTACATCACGATCGGAAAGGGTTACCCTTAAGTAAACACCTATGAACTCTACAAATTCAAAAATTCTGTGCCTATCTCGCTCCTACCTGTCGAAACTCCTACCGACATTGGGTGCAAATGATAACGAACACGAATATCTTCACATTGTTCAAACTGACAAAGAGGAAGGTATTATTCAAACTCTGGGCGGAAAGGTTGTGCTCAATATTCAGAGTATTATTCGCAAAGCCCTAGCCGATACTGAGTCCCCCCTGTGGGAAGAACCAGAAGATATGCGCGATGTAACGGGATTTAACTGGTCTGCCCTCTACTCCGACCGTTATTTAGTGCACTTTAAGGGAGAGCAACGCCTACGCATTGCTGGGGTCCTTCAGCACGCAATAGAACAGTTGTTCAAAGAGCATCACTTCTCTGGATTCCTCAGCGAACCAGTGGCCCTCTTCATCACTCACATAACCTTTTACCAGTGCCGGAAATACGGTACAAAACCGCTACTATGGTGCAACACATACTTCTCTGACCATTTTTACTTTGCTGCAGAAGCAGACATATCCACGCCAGTACGCCGACAACCCCTAAATGAGCAGAGTACCCAACTCCTCGACGAAAAGATTGGCGAATACGTCAGCGGTATTATCTGTGACAAAACAGGGCCGGTTTACCACCATTCATTCTCAGGCACAAAGCAAAACCGCTTTGGTTACTTTAAACAGCGCAGAGGTGAATCCCCCCTAGTCTTGAGACCAGGCTGGACCAGTAGGTTTATCCAGATTGCTCGACTGGTGCGCTCAACATGGAACCGTATCAATTTTCGCTCCAACGGCGATTTCATGTCAGCAGGCGCGGTATCAGAGCACAAATTTTACCTAGGCTGCTTGTTTGCAAGCAACTCAATCTACGACACGCCACCGCAAGGCGAGATAGATAATAACGTTGTCTATCCACTGCAATACGAACCCGAGGCATCACTACTTTATTTCGCTCCACATGTAATCAATCAAATAACATTTGTGGAAACGACTCTCAAGGCCTTACCGGACAAGCGTATTCTCTGGGTTAAGGAGCACCCAAATCAATTTGGAGCCCTGGACACGCTCTCATGGCGCAAACTGAAAGCCCGCTACAGTAATTTACGCTTTGTCCACGGCCGTCAAAACGGGCGTGATTTAATTAAACACTCCGCTCTAGTCGTCACTATTTCCAGCAGCATGGGAATGGATGCTCTATTGCTAGGCCGACACTTACTTGTGGCAGGTAAAGTTTTTTATGATCAATTTACTGGCTCGATCCGAACCCGCTCACCTGAAATACTGGCCCAAGAATTAAATAATCCTGCCAATTACCAACTCCAAGACAACAGTAACACCAACACCCAAGAATTGATTAAGTTTGGTCAGCATGCATATCCGGGTGACCCACAACCATCACACAACCTTTATGAGCCCGAAAACCTATCTCTGCTTGTACAAGCTATACAAACCGAACTGAATACCAGCCCGAGTTAACTGAAATATGAAGCAATTCTTTCTTAATCTATGGAAAATTGAGATGCATATCCGCTTCCATATCCGAGTATCACAGTCCATTAGAAAGATACCTTTTCTGGGGAATTACCTGGCAATGATCATCGACAGGATATTGCTCATTGCATATGGCATTGATTTAGACTCAAAGTCGATACAGATCAATGCACTGTCAATTGCGCACCCATCCGGGGTACTTTTGGGTGGCAACGGCATTGTATCTTCCGGCCGGGTAGCAATAATGGCGGACGTGAAATTTGTCGGTCGGTCACCGAATGATTCCACCTACCTTGAGAGGCACCGTCAGAGTAATGTCTTTGACCTTGGCGATAACGTTGTCATAGGAACAGGCTCAACCGTCATAGGTCCTGTCACGATCTGCGACAACGTCATCGTCGGTGCAATGTCTCTTGTTAATAAAGACATCACTGAACCCGGTACTTATGTCGGCATACCTGCCAAAAAAATCTCTACTCAAGCCACAGATCAATGGGTACAACATCTATGAATAAGCTTAGGAAAATTGCCAGTTTTGTTCGCTGGCGTCTTGTCCCGATGCGCTACCTCACTATGCTGCTAGACCTGAAGTGGGGCAATCTTTTCAAATCACCGCATCTAAGAACCGCCATCTGTCGAGAAGTAATGGATACTGGCTACCACATCGCCTCCCCCATTGATCAGCAGATAACGAAAGAAATCCAGGCTCTCTATCAGCCTCGTACCGCCACAGTGGTACCAAAAAAACACGGACACCCCTTCGTAAACTTGTTTACCGAGGAGGATATACATCCCGACAACCCGGTTTTTCGACTAGCCTTTTCAAGTAAAATACTGGAAGTTGCCGCCGATTATTTCGGCCACAAATTGATCCTTGACAGCATCCAGGTGCTTTACTCTTACTCTACTGGCGGTGAAATCAGAGAGAGCCAACACTGGCATCTTGACTATGGCGACAGTAAGTCCTTCCACGCCGTTACCTACCTGAACGAAGTCAGTACCAGTACAGATGGCCCATTTGTATTCGTAGACAAAGCAGCAACACGAAAAGTTGGGCGCTCTCTTATCGTTAGAAGAATTGCAGATGAGAAGTTTGTCAAAGAACTTGGAAATAACAAGATACACCAATTCAACGGCCCTGCTGGCTCAATGGTCTACGTTGACCCAGCTGTTTGTTATCACTATGGCAGTCGCTGCCTACATTCAAGGCTAGCCATCTTTGTCACCTTCAACTCCTGGTTTCCTTACGCCCAACCAATGCAAACAATCACCCAAAATAGAGAAAAAATCTTTGCAGCGGCCAAACAGGTACGCCCTGACCTAGACCCTCAATTCCTTCGCTCAATACTGCAACTGAGCTAATACAATATGGCCTGGTATATAATCTGGATGCTTCTAGCATCGAGCCTAGGGATAATTAAACTTTTTACACTTGCATTATTGTTGAGTGCGCCTGACTACGGCCATTATGTTGCCATCTTTGGTCTATCTACACTCGCAGGTGCCATTCTTAGTTTTGGTTCGGTTGAACGCACAATAAAACTTTATCCTAGATTCTGGGTTGAAGGGAGGAATTCAGAAATACTCGCTGATGCGCGATCTGTTTTACAGAAACTTTTTATACGCTTCATCTCTCTGGGGACAGCAGGGTTCTTCATCACTTATCTTGATGCCCTTCCCTTTAACTGGATTGAAGTTGTTTACCTCTGTTTATTAGGGTTTGCAAGCGCATGTCTAGCTTTATTTGCATCACTCTTTCGCGCTACCAGTTTACGCCGAGCACTACAGAACTACTCTCTATGGCGAAGCGCCCTGGCCTGCCTTCTCGCATTAGCTGCTGGCTGGTCGATGGGCTGGATCGGAGCTCTGACTGGGGATATATTGGCTGCGAGCATTACCATCGTTTCCGCAATCTTCACCCTGCGGAGACTCTATTCGAAACCGGTGGAAACGTTGCGCAGAGATAGAGATATTAATGAAAAACAGGCAGTTGAAAATGGTCACGGAAGCCTTTACATCGCCAACATGCTTACATCCTCTACGTCTATGGCTGATCGCGCCCTAGTCGGGGCGATATTGGGTGCCTCTTCAGCAGGCTCCTATGGCTTTATAATGCTTATACCACAAGTATTTGTGATGCTGGTCAACATTGTTTCACAGTACATTGGACCACTCATCATTAAATTTACACACCTGCACCATCAAGATGAATCACGCATTAGCGCGATAGGAATGCAAGGTGCAATTTTGGCAGCCTTAGCGGTGCTTTGCGTTATTGCAGCTCTAGCAGGCCAACATCTGCCTTTTATCAATCAACTTTTTGAAAAGTTTACAATTTCTGACGCCGCACTGATATTTGCCGGGGTTATTGCCGCGGGCCAAATATACGGCCTGATAGAGTTCCACCTTATCGCTCTCGACGGAGAGCACTTTATCCTCTCTGCCAGTATGCTTGCCACCGCCCTGTTAATAACCTTACTTGTTGTCGGTGCCATTCAGCATATATTGTCAGTAGAATACTTCATAGGAGCCGCTGCAGCTGCTCGATGGTTCCAGGTCGGAGTATTAGCCTGGTCACTTACTCAGATGAAAAACTGCTCATGACCACCACGCCGATTTCAAGCCGAGCAATTATCCTGTTACTTGCCCCACTATTTTTCCTGGCAAGTACATTCCCCTACATTCAGTTACTGCCTAGTAGTAGCTATACGCAACCCTATGCTCTGATCCTAGGTTTGATATTATTTTCATTCAGTCTGGGCGCAATAATAAAACTACGTCTCTCCGATCAGATATCAATTATTGGCTTGGCTTTTGTAGGCGTGGCTCTTTTTATCACTACTGGATCACATGAATCCCCTCAAGAATATCGTTACCTACTGGCCTTCCTTAGTCCTTTATTACTAGTCCCAGTCTACTTAACCGCAATTGATAGCCTACCAAAGTTCACCATTAAGATTCTTCAGATTTCAATCGCTATATGGATAATAGTATCGGTTGTACAGTCGACCGTAGATCCCCTATTTGCCACATTCTTATTAGGACACTGGGGCAGCAACGCGGAGAATATTATATCCTCTGGCCGAGGGGTTTTGGGTCTGGCACCAGAGCCGACACACAATGCATTCCATATATTACTGCTAGGTGCCGCACTATCACAACTCGACACCAGCCGAACCAGTCGCGCCCTGACTTTTGGGTGCATTATCACTGCCACGCTGCTCGCGGCATCAAGCAGCGCCATTCTTGCCTTGCTATTCGGCTCCACAATCTGGCTATTAAGGCGACACCCTCTCACAGGTTTGATAGTAATTATCATTGGGTTATTTTCACTAAGCTATATGCCTTTATTACTAAAAATTATCTGGGGCGAAAGCAGCCGACTCACTACTCTGGCAACAGCATTCTTAGAATCACCCATTGAGCTTCTAACCATTGATTACAGCGTTAATATTCGATTAGGGGGATTAATTGCCACGTTATCAGAATCAATAAACTCTGGATTTATACCACATGGTTTATCACACGAAACCTGGCTTCAAGCTAGAACCGAGATGTTAAATGAAAATAAATGGCTTTTCGACCTGAGTTTAGTCGGCCCACCATCTGGGCTTGGCCTTCTAATTTTTCAAGGCGGTATTTTTGTTTTCCCCTTCCTCTTTATGTGTATACGTAGAATGCTGAGCACCCACCCACCCACCATGTTTGGACAAATTTTAGTAACAACCGTACCTTTTATATTTCTGAGTCAGTTTTACATATCATCGCCATTGTTTTCAATGGTTTATGCCTGTACTCTATACAAATATCGTACTGTGCACCCCGATCAATACAAGGCACAGGTCCCAACACCTAAATCAACGATTCCCTATTTACCGTGACATTAAAATTTTATTTAGACACCGACTGGGCGCGCCTAAACGAAGCAGCAGGCCGAATTGCTACGAAGCGCAAGTGGCGCAACCACTTCAGCCCAAGATTTGCTCCTGTCACACTCATAAGGTTAGCTCAATGCTCTAACCATAACGGGTATTGTACTATTGCAAAAATCTTTAGTTTGCTTAACTTTTTAATTTTCAATATTGAGGTCCCTGCCAGTTTAAAAATTGGCTCTGGTCTGGTCATCCCGCACCCACAAGGAACAGTTCTTGGCGCTCAAGAAATTGGAACAAATGTCACCATTTTCCATCAAGTAACACTTGGAGGTAAAGTAGCAGATTTTGCCTACAACTTGACACAACGCCCAAAAGTCTGCGATGGAGTAACACTGTCTGTAGGTGCCAAGATCCTCGGCCCAGTTCTTATTGGCGAAGGAGCTACAATCGGTGCCAACGCTGTTGTCCTTGAAGATATTCCAGACAGGGCTACTGCTATAGGCATTCCGGCCAGGATCATCAAATGAGAGACACCAATCAGAGCAATCAATCAATGAAATCAAGTGAAAAATTTTCTAGTTGCAAGCAGGTCATTATCGGACGAAACTCGCATATCTGGTCAGTTATCAGTAAATCAAAACAGATAAACACCCTAGGTTTTCAGGCCATCAGCCATAACGAAGTAGAGGATTTCACTTTCAGTCCACTGGATACAGTCTGGGTTCTTTCCTATTCTCGCATCCCAACCGAAAATGAATATATTTTAAAATACCTCCGCGATTCAGGGGTGAGCAAGGTTGTTTACATCACCTCTGCCTCAACAAATATCGCCGACATCACCAATTGTTACGAATACCCGCAAGTCAAATGCCTAGCTCATCAAGCTGCTCGCAAGATATGTGATGCCGAAATATTGTCAATTGGATTATTTTACTCAGAGAAGAACGAATTACCCAGTGGGAAAACTATGGCAACCTCTGCCAATGAATTAATAACCTTTATGCTAAACCCGTGCTGGAGCACTCGAGCAGAGTTAACCGCATTATTTCAACCGATTGAGCGTCCTTTTCGAAGCAGCCTCGAAAAAGGACTCTTTACACTTTATGGCAAACTACAAAAAATTTGCGGCCCGTACCCTTGCCTTCTGCGACCTGTTGACGTTATTCTGCGTGCGTTCAATATGCGCTGGTACGGCTACCTTTACTTGAGTAATCAGCTTTGGTTTACGACGATATAATAATTGGTTCCGGGCTAACGGCTCTTGCTACAGCCTATGGCCTCCCTGAAAAACGAAGAATCCTAGTGCTTAGCGGGGGTCAAACTGACCGCATAGAGTATTATGACAATCACTCACGTATTCCCTGCCAAAATACAGGGTTGGGGGGCTTGGGTAACTTTTGGCACGGAGTTATACCCATGCACTCTAGCATGCATC
>CAYNZI010000021.1:0-12958 GCA_964401565.1 uncultured Spongiibacteraceae bacterium | reverse complement strand
CCCAGCCCTTAATTAACCAGCTAATCCAATACCTTCAACAACAGTCATTTGCACATCTGGACGAAACTACCTTACAAGTGCTGGATGAGCCGGGTAAGCCTGCACAAAGTAAAAGCTACCTTTGGCTCATGGCCAGCTTTGGCAAACTACCGGCGATGGTATTTCAGTATTCTCCGTCGCGCAGTCAAGACACACCCAATCAATTGCTGACGCCGACAACTCAAGCCATCATGGTGGACGGGTATGATGGATATCAACCGGCGTGTGACCAATACCAAATAACCCGATTGGGGTGTTGGGCGCATGCTCGACGTAAGTTTATGGACGCAAAAAAAGCGCAAGTCAAAGGCAAGACCGGCAAAGCCGATCAAGCCATCGCCTATATCCAAAAGCTGTATCGTATTGAAACGAAAACCAAGGATGATCCACCTGAGCACCGCTATGAAATACGGCAACGCGAAGCCGTCCTCATCATCGATGAACTAAAAAAATGGTTGGCTAAAAGTTTGCTGACTGTGGTTCCCTCAAGTAATTTAGGAAAGGCACTGACGTACCTCAGCAACCAATGGAGTCGATTAGTTGCGTACACGGACAATGGCGCGTACCCGATCGACAACAACACCGCTGAACGTGCGATACGTCCGTTCACGATTGGTCGTAAGAATTGGATGTTTGCAAAAAGCCAGGCAGGCGTGACAGCAAGTGCAACTGCCGGTAAATAGATTATCCATTGTTATACTTATCCTGAAGGGTGAATTCACAAATTCAATAGCCTCTAGCAACGAGAGAGCCGGGTGGGCAATCGCAGAAAACGCCTACACAGATATTTGATCATTCAACGGTTCCCCTGCTTCCAGATTTCGTAAGTTTTCTGAAACCTTACACCATCGACGTTGGTGGTGGGCCTCGGACCATGCGGCACAATGTGGAGTCATGAGCACGTTATTCAAGGTTTCGAACGGGAATTGTGACGGCTTGGGGCTGTTGTTCTCGGGCGTCGGGTATTGATACCATGTATCGAGCACTGCGCCAGCGATTACCCGGTCACTCAGGGCCTGAAATAAATCGCCTTCGTCGCAGACTTGTCCACGAGCAACATTAATAAGTACTGCCGACGACTTCATCTTCCCAAGTCGATCCGCATTGATCATAGCTGTCGTTTCTTCATTGGCTGGACAGGCCAGCACAACAAAATCACTCCGACTTAACAGTTCTTCCAAATCTGCAAACCCTCCCAACCAGCTTAATGGAGCGGGCGCATCGCGCCTTGTACGTGCCAAGGCGATGACATTCATATCAAAGGCGCGCGCGCGCTGGGCAACCCCTTGGCCGATATCACCGTAGCCGATAATGCCAATAGTCTTCTCAGCAATTTCTCCATGTCGCTCACCAATAGCAACCGAACCACCATAACGCCAGGAACCCGCTCTAAAATCAGCATCGATCACCGATAGCTTTAGTTCCAGTTGCAAAATCGCCGCCATTACGTATTCGGCAATAGTGCTTCCATGGGTGTAGACGTTACAGGCAACACAGTTGTCGGCAAGCATGTCCTTCTGTAACCATTCGTGTCCAGAGAACGGGATTTGAAGTAGTCGAAGACTGGGGATTTTTAATGCGGTAAACACTCTACCGGAGAGTAGAGCATCAGCGCCAACTACAACAGCATCGGCGCCCAGCATAAGCGATGCGAGCTCATCATCTGTATCCTGCGGAGACCAAGAACCTATAGTCCAGCTACCGGCAAGATCTTGCTCCAAAAAAGCCTGGGCGGTTTGGCAGTACGCCCCGAGTAGGGCCAACTTTAATGAACAACTCATAAGCGAAAACTTGAGTCTTCGGCATCCAGTAGAGCCAATAGAGCAGGCCACTCCATCGTACCGGCAAACTCAAAATGAGTCGCCTGATTGGGAACACGCTGCTTAATATCATCCGACAGTTCGACTAGCGGCGTGCCTCCCGCCAATGTGGCCACCTGATATTCACAGGCACGCTCCAACATATACGCATAGATAAACGCTTGCCCAATGGTTCGGCCAACCGATAATGTGCCGTGATTACGCAACAGCATTACCCACTTATCCTGCAGGTGCGCAACCAAGGACTCGCGCTCATCCGATTCTAGTGCCAAACCTTCATAGTCGTGGTATGCCAACACATTCTGAAAATATAATGCCCGTTGATTAATTGGCATCAATCCAACGTTATGCGTTGATACGGCAACACCGGCGGTAGTGTGAGAGTGCAAAGCTGAGGCCACATCCCCACGCGCTTCAAGTATTGCTCCATGAATAACAATCGCAGCCGGATTCATAGGGAAAGGGGTTTCCGAAAACTGTTCACCGTAAAAATCAGTCTTAACCAGACACGATGCCGTCACCTGACTAAACAGAACACCATAGGGATTAATCAATAATCTGTTTGTTTCGTCGGGAACTCGAGCAGAAATGTGTGCCGACAGCATGTCATCCCAACCGTATCTAGCTACCAGCCGATAACATGCCGCCAAATCGACTCTGGTTTGCCATTCTGCATCGGAGACTTGCCCTTTGAGTGATGGTACATCATTCAATAAAAAATCCATGTTTGGTGAATAATCCATCTACTTTCCCTTCCCCAGAATTTGATCTGCAATAATACGTTGTTGAATTTCTGAACTGCCCTCAAATATTTTGGTAAGCCGAGCATCGCGCCAGTACCTTTCTACGGCATGTAGTGTGGTGTAACCTGCGCCGCCCAGTATTTGCAAAGCTTCTGAGGTAACCCGTTCAGCCATTTCAGCTGCGAAGTACTTAACCATAGCTGCCTCCTTATCACAGCGCCCACCGCTATCTATTCTATGACAAACCGAATACATCAACTGCCTAGCGGCTTCGATTTCGGTTGCCATAGTTGCGATTTTGAAACGGATGGCCTGAAATTGCGAGATGGATCTACCAAATTGCTCCCGCTCATTGGCATAGGCAATTGCATCTTCTAGCGCACCCTGGGCCAAGCCAATGGAGCGAGCAGCCGTATGTGCTCTAGCGCCTTCAAGACCAGTCACAACAGAGTAAAATGCCTTGCCTGCCTCTTCTTCTGACATATTTGCGGGCACTCTTACACCGTCAAACGCCAGCTCCCAAGTCTTCCAGCCATGGTAACCAATCTTGGGGATGACACTGCCCTTCACTCCTTCGGGCAACTCCCCTCTTGGTTTCTCCACAGCTACTCCTGTCAATCCCAGGTAACGCTTTTTGGGGTCCTCATCGGTATGAGTTCGACAAATAACAAAAATAAAGTCGGCGCCGTCGGCGAACGTACACCAATACTTGTTACCGGTAATTAACCAGTCGCCTCCATCTCGCTTAGCGCGGCAAGATATTGAAGCAATATCTGATCCTACCTGCGGCTCAGACATTGCAAAAGCACCGAGATACTCTCCCATGGCCATAGCCTCAATATTCTTTAAGCGCGCATCGCCCTCGCCTGGAACAGCTTTGTAGAACGAGTTGCCTCGTGCTATTAGAGAAGCCACCGACATCCAACCGCGCGCCAGTTCTTCAGCAATTAGGCAATACTCAAAGAAGCCGAGACCCAGACCGCCTAGTTCCTCGGGAATTAATATACCGAAATAGCCCATGTCACCCATTTTCTTAATGAGTTCACGGGGGATATCTCCTTTCTCCGGGTCGAGCTTATTGGCCAATGGCAGCACTTCGTTTAATGTAAATTCTCGAGCGGTGTCTTGGATCATGCGCCGCTCTTCGGTCATATATATTTCGCTGCTGTTACTCATTTATAACCCCATTAAATCTGCTTTATCAAGAATGTTTTGAACCAGCCGTATAGTAGCGGCATCAACCATCATGCCCTCAACTTTGATGGAGCCCAGCCCCTCAGCCTGAGCCTTCTCATATTCTGCTTTCATAAAGCGGGCTGTTGTTACTTGGACACTATTGGGCGAAAAGACTTCGATAGCTGTGGGTATTTGTTTCGGACTTAAAGCCCATTTACCTGCCATGCCAAGCGTCATTGAACGCTTGCACTCTTCTTTATAGCCATCGAGGTTTGCCAAATTGGCATAGGGGCCATCAACGGCATCCAAACCATAGGTACTGGCTGCCATGGTGATACGAAACCTGGCGTAGTGCCACTGATCACCTGGATAATCTGTTATACCCGACACCGACAGTGGTTCAATTTTTTGTGAGGCCGCATAGTCACCCAAACCGAACACTACACATTCCATGCGTGGTGAAGCCGCGCAAATTTCCTCAACATTTTGTAGACCTTCAGTTTCTTCAATAAGAACTTCCAGGCCTATACGCTTGGTCAAGCCAAGTTCGGCTTCCAATTGATCCAGCAGTGTCGAAACAAAGAAGATATCTCTACGGTCCATCGCCTTGGGAATCATAATGGTATCGATATTTTCGCCGGCGCCCTTTACCACCTCAACAATATCCGCATAGCACCAATGGGTGCGTAAATCATTGATTCGGTAGCAGCGAACCTTCGATCCCCAATCCAGGTTATTGAGTGCATCTATCACTATCTTCCGCGCACCTACTTTAGCGCTGGGGGCAACGGCGTCCTCCAGATCAATAAACACATGATCGGCCTCACTCGCTGCTGCTTTAGCGATGAGGTCTGCCTGACTTCCAGGTACTGCCAACTGGCACCGTCTTCTTCTTTTGGGTTGTGTCACGATGTTCTCCTATTTAACGACACCAGATTCGCGCAATTGGGATATCTCCGCAGTGCTAAATCCAGCCTCTTTGAGTATTTGATCTGAGTGTTCACCCTTGCCGGGGGCACGTACTTTTACGCTCCCGGGAGTGGCACTCATCTTTACCGGCACTCCCACCACTGACAATGGTTTTGCGCTACCAGGTTGTTCTATTTCAACGATCATTTCCCTTGCGGCAATATGTGGATCACGACTTAAATCATCGACCGTCATAACGGGCCCGTAGGGAAGTAGACCGCCCAGCCTTTCGGTTAGCTCTCGCTTGCTAAACTGCTCTGTAATCTCGCATAAACGCGCATTGAGGAGGTCTTTGTTTTGCACCCGAGCAACTTGACTGTTGTATTTTTCGTCCGCCAGCAGATCTTTGGCATCAAGATTGTTGGCTAATTTCTCAAAGAAAACATCGTTTGTTGCTGCGATAGTGATGAAGCCATCACTGGCTGGAAACACACCAAACGGGCACAAAAAGGGGTGAAAATTACCCTCTGGCTCTGGTATCGACTGATTGATGCTATGTTGATAGACAATTCGCTCACAGACTGCGAGCACAGAATCCATCATTGCCACATCAACAAACTGACCCTGGCCGGTGCGGCGTGCATGGTGGAGCGCACTAATCACACCAAAGCTCAGCATCATACCCGGAATTATATCGCCCACACCGGGGCCAATCTTCGTTGGTTGACCCTTTGCACCTGTGATGCCAATCATGCCTCCCATGGCCTGCGCAGTAACATCAAATGCAGGCCATTTCACATACGGGCTGTCTGTAGTGGCGGGGTCTCCAAAACCTCTTAGCGCCCCATACACCAATTGCGGATTTATTTTTTTTAAAACAGTGTAGTCAATGCCTAACTTTTCCATCACACCGGCGCGAAAGTTCTCTACCAATATGTCTGCACCGGCGACTAACTTAAAAAGGACATCACGGCCTGCCTCAGTTTTCAAATCCAGACACAATCCTCGTTTATTCCGATTTACGCTTTGAAAATACGCTCCATGCGTGCGCTGTGTGTCATCATCTCTGAATGGCCCCGCTGGGCGAATCATATCCCCATGCGGTGGTTCAACCTTGATCACTTGTGCGCCCTGATCAGCAAGCATTTGGGATGCAAACGGCCCAGATAGCATCTGCGTTAGATCCAGCACCTTTACATCTGACAGCGCACCAAAACTCATGTATCAACTCCCCTACTTGTTGGTCGCCTGCGCATCAATGTGGTTCTATCACCTTGAAAAACCACCTCGTCATTTTGGTTTATACCCCAATGTCTAAAAACGACAATTCCAGCATCATCTCTGTCTGAATTTTTTGTATCCAATACTTCGCTATAGGCATAAAGCGTATCGCCATGAAATACAGGCGTAGTAAACCGTATGGCATCCATGCCTATTTCGGCGATGGCATTTTCTCCGGTGTCTTGTGCAGCTAAACCAAGCACAACCGACATATTCACTCCACCATATGACAGGCGCCTTTTAAAAGCCGTCCTCATCATCTTGTCTTTATTAAAGTGCGCATCTGCCGAGTTCATAACCATGTTGGTTATCAATACGTTTTCTGTAACTTCAACAGTTTTACCCCGCGCATGTTTTATCACCAATCCTTTGGTAAAATCTTCGAAGTAATTGTTATTTGCCGTTAGTGAAGTCATCAATAGGCGCTCTTTCTAGGCTGACTGGATATTTTTTAACAACTGAGCCGTAGCTCGAGTCATCACTAAGTTCGCTCGTTCAAAAATAATCACTATGTCTCCGTTCTGATTCCTACCCCGTGTTTGCCATTTCACAATACCAAAGCCCTGCTTACTTTTTGATAAGCGAGCATCTATAGTTTTTGACTGTGCATATAAAGTATCGTCTGCGTACACAGGGTTCTCATAGGTTAATTTTTCTATACCTACAAATGGCCCTCCGGCCTCACTTAAATCTTCTACTGAAAGGCCCAGGATAGTGTTAAAAACCAATAAAGGATTAATCTGAATATCCCTGTGACCTTCTTGCACTGCATGGTCACGATTAAAGTACAGTGGATTAAAGTTTAAGGTGAGAGTCGTAAACAAACTGTTGTCACTGGCATTAATGGTCCGACCCCAATGATGTTCAAAAGTTTGACCGATTTCAAAGTCCTCAAAATAGTTTCCTTTTTCCCACTCGACCGCTCTGGACCGAAAATCGTTCGCATCATGTTCTTTCATATTCATTGCTCTCCTTTTTCCTTCAACCAAGGCAGAGTTTGATACAAACCCTTGTCGAACGGTGTTGGCTGCCAGCCTATAAATTGCTCTACCTTTGCAGTGCTTGGGCGGCCTTTTCTCCTCAAGACTCCCAGTTCCCCTCTTGATATCAGGGGTTTTGAACGAGTTATCTTGGCAATCAATTCACCCACAACCGCTAAAAATCCCGCAACAAAATTGGGCATAACTTTTGGCACTGCGACGCTGTGCTCGAGAATGTTCATAGACTGCGTCATTGAAAGGAGGCTTTGGTAGCCATCTGAGAACAGATAGTGCTCACCTATTGGCGCCTTATCTTTCAAAGCAACGATTCCCTTGGCTAGGCTTGTATTCAGAACTACTGGCATCCCTCCATCTATCAGTATGGGTAGTTCCCCTTTTTGGAGTTCGCACAGGAATTGATTCAAGCCGCTGGGGAGCACCGATCCCGGACCGTAAACGGCTACAGGATGGATAAAGACTGCAGGCAAACCTCGTATAACAGCTTGTTCAACCAATTCCTCAGCGTGCTGTTTGGATCGCTCATAGGCCGAGGCCAAAGGTGCGGTCACAGGCATGGTTTCGTCAAACACAGCAGCATTGAAATCAAACATGTCTTGCGTACTCACATAAACAAACTTCTCTACTCTTTGTGCTAGCGCTGCGTTCGCCATATTTAGCGTTCCCTGCGCATTTACCCGCTCAAAGACACTGTCATCTCCCACCCACTGTTCTGGTAGTCCACCGGCGTGAATCACATGTGTGACACCCTAAAATGCTCGCGCCAGGCTTGGCTCGTCGTTCAAATCCCCCGCCACAAACTCAACGCTATCCAGCTTGAGTTGTTCGGCCAGTTCAATGTTGCGAACTAAACATCGTACACTTCTCTCTTGCGCCAGTAATTCCTTAACAACGGCACCGGTTACTCCGGTAACTAGAGCTAGGCTCATCATGCTGACTGTATTAGTTCGATGACATGGCCGTCCGGATCAGCTATCCACATCTGCCCAATCGCCGCGTTGGTCTCGAAGACCTCAAGACCCGGGGTTTTTAGGTAGCTAACGGTCTCCTCGTAATCATCTACCGCAAATGCGGCATGCCTTGCCGCCGGGTTAATCATTTTTGGCTGACTACCAACATCCATCTTCTCATCTACCTCGATCAAATGAACTTCGCACTGACCTGCCACTAGCCACATACCCGGAATACCAAAAATGTCTGGACGCGGAATTTCTTTCAATCCAAGAATACCTTGGTAGAAAACCTTCGATCTATCTAAGTCTGAAACCGGGAAGGAGATGTGATGCACAGAAAGTTTAATCATATTCTAAGCCCAGTGGTTGACTGTGTTGCAGCGGTAAGGTTTGCGTACTTTATCAATAAACTAATTGGTTGGTCAATAAATATCTTTATATGTAATCAATTCTCATGTTACTGTCCACAGAAGTTTTCATTACTAAGGTCAATACATGCCTACATCACCGCCACTAAGCCCAAACAGCGCCCAAAACACCCCTGAGGCACAGGAATGTGAAACCACTAAACCGAGTGCTAGCCCGTATCGCTATTATGTTACGGGGGTATTGACACTGGCGTTCACCCTTAACTTCCTGGACCGCCAAATTCTCTCTATTTTAGCGGAACAAATTAAAGCTGAATTTATTCTTAGCGATACGCAACTGGGCTTGCTAATGGGCTTGGCATTTGCCATTTTTTATACCTTTATCGGTCTTGGCATTGCAAGAATTGCAGACAGAACCAATCGAGTAAATTTAATTTCCATCATCATCGTGGTGTGGAGTGTCATGACCGCCCTATGCGGATTGGCAGCCAATTATATTCAATTGTTTTTTCTCAGAACGATGGTGGGAGTCGGCGAGGCCGGACTCAGCCCGTCTTCGCATTCAATAATATCGGATTATTTCAACCAGCAGGAGC
Source organism: uncultured Spongiibacteraceae bacterium (assembly GCA_964401565.1). Lineage (GTDB taxonomy): Bacteria > Pseudomonadota > Gammaproteobacteria > Pseudomonadales > Dasaniaceae > Oceanicoccus. The sequence continues at coordinate 4,075 of CAYNZI010000021.1, read as the reverse complement.
GTGGGCGAGCGATCTCAATTTATTCCCTAGGTACCGTTTTTGGTCATTTGATAGCCCTACTACTGGGAGGTTACATTGCACACAATTATGGCTGGCGTATGGCATTCTTTATTGTAGGCTTGCCAGGACTTTTGGTTGCTGTTCTTGTGAAGCTTACAGTCCGCGAACCAACACGTGGCGCTATGGAAACAATGCAAGTCGTTGATAAAGAGCAAAAGCCACTCTTGCAGGAATTAAAGTCAATTCTAGCGATCCCTTTATATCGGTACGCCACTGCAGGTCACGTTTTAGCGGTTATGTTTGGATACACTCTGGCCGCGTGGATTGCTGTGCACTATATGCGCGGTTACGGACTACAAGAACACCAAGCGGCGCCCATTGTTGCAATAATTTTGGTCCTAGGCGGTGTACCTGGCTTGCTCTTTGGCGGCTTTCTAGCTGATCATTTGGCTCGCAACGATATTCGTTGGCTTACCCGGCTACCTGCAATGTTCGCGCTGGCGGCCTTCCCATTGTATTGGTTCGCGCTCATTTCAGCTGACATTACGCTGGCCACCATCGCATTTACCTTAGCGACGTTTTCTTTACAAGCAAGCTTTGCCCCACCGCTCTCGGCTATTCAATACGCAGTTCCGGTACACTCACGGGCACTAGCCGCAGCGCTCGCATTTTTCTTTTCAAACCTAATTGGCTTGGGCATGGGCCCCGTAATAGTAGGCATCGTGGGTGATAGTGGCGCTAGCGAGATTGGGCCCAGTAATCTTTCATTGGGTCTTGTGATACTCTCATTTACGCTGCCATTATCGAGCCTTTGCCTGTGGCGCGCACAATCATTTTTCAAACAATAAGAGTAATTGTCAATGCGCAGCGTTCCCACTAAGGCCAAGCTAAAAAGGCCCACCCAGGCCGAGAGGAATGCTCTTTCAGAACATGAAATCTTGAAGGCAGCGGTTACCCTGATTGCCCACCGTGGATCGACAGACTGGACACTTACCGAAGTGGGCGAAGCCGCAGGGTATACGGGTGGACTGGTTAGCCATCGCTTTGGGTCAAAAAGCGGTCTTCTACGTGCTGTCACTGATCGTATAGTGGAGTTATTTGTAGAGAAAAATCTTCTTCAACAAACGTCAAGCCACACAGCAATTGAACAATTGAATTCCTTTTTTCAGCTTTATGTTCGCCAAATTTTGGACAGGTCTGATTTGTTTATGGCCTTTCACCGATTAATGGCCGACAGCCAAAGTACCCAGCCCCAGCTAAGACCTACCTTTGAAAAAATCAATGAACGCCTCTGTGTTGGGTTTGCTTCGGTGATTGAGCGTGGACAACTTGACCGTTCTATAAAATCCGATATAAATCCCGCGTTTGAAGCGCTGCGATTTACCGCAACTTTTCGCGGACTAACCAACCTGTGGCTCACTGGGCCAAATAACCTGGATCTGCTAGCGTTTGCTGACAATGAGTGCCTACAGTTATCACTTCGGTTGAGTGAGCCCTCTACTTAGCGCATCCACACAATCTGCACATAGAATGCTGGCAATCCTGATCTCCGCCACGAGTGTATTGTTACTTGGAGGCAATACAGTCAAACTCAACGCTAGCCCTGCAGCGGCCAGAGCGCTGCGAGCAGGGTATCGTCCCTTTTCAAAATACCCGGCGTAGATCCCATTGAAGGTCGGCCGTTCGGAGATGTCAGCAAGAAACACGGTACACTTGATAATCTGTTCCATGCCCAGGCCATGACGACTCAGGGTCGCCTTGATATTATTCATGGTCTGCCGAGACTCCGGCCCGATACCACCTTCGACTAGCTTCCCATTTGTTCCTGTACCGATATCCCCAGACAAATAGAGCACGCCCCCATAAGCCACAGCTTCGGAAAACGGGAAGCCAGGGGTTTTCGAGGAGAGATAAATCTTCAGCTTATCGCCTGCAGTTGCAAATGAACCGAGAGTAACGCCAGCAAGTGTTAGCAGTAGCGTGGACAAAATATTTTCTAACATCACAAGTTTCTCACTTTTTAGGAACAGCTCTCGCCGACTCTGGGTACGTCCTTACAAGTTACAGGCAAGTTCACCGTCGGGCTTTTATGGCACCTGTTTTCCGTCAGGTTCTATTAGTCACAGAGTAGAACACAGTCGTATAAACGAAGCAAAATAGGCCCATATTTGTATGATCTAGTGGCTAGACTTCACCCAACTCCCCTTCTATTCTGGTCCATTGGAACAACACACAATGAATATATCCTGGATGATGTCCAGCTTGCTAATACTATCGATGGGCGCTCTGGTAAATGAGAGAACCCCGCATACAACGAAGATGGCAACGCCTACTTTGGTGACTTACATGTACATACCAAAAACTCATCCGATGCCTTTATTTTTAATGTGCGGGCAACACCGGATGATGCGTATACCTATGCCAAGGGGGTGCAATAAAACACCCACTCGGTTTCCCCATTCGCTTGCGCAGCGGGCCTTGGGATTTCACCGCCGTAACAGATCACGCCGAATTACTAGGTATATTGCCCGCCATGGTAGACCCGGATAATCCCATGTCGAAACTGCCGCTTGCAAAAAGGTATCCAGAGCACCGAAAGAGCAGCTGTATTGGAGGCATTCTATGCGATTTTTGGCAGTATCAAGAAAGATTGTAACCACTCACCGCTTCGAAACCTCGATGTCATTCGCTCTGCCTGGCAAGAAACGATAGCCTCAGCTGAACGCAATTACTCGACTGCAGCATCGAACAAGCACCGTGGTTCTGACCATACTATTGCTTGTTTTTTGAGATAGTTTATCAGTGCTTTCTCGTGAAGTTCAGAACGCCAATGTTCGTACTGGCAGAGTGAAAAAAATTTCTGATAAATTCTCTAGCTCTCTTTTGGACTAAGGTTAAACGGTTTGTGCACTACGCAGGGTAACGTATTCTCTGACACATATTTGAGGTTATCTTTTAGCTGAAAATAACGAGGCTGAAGCTCAACAGGCTTCGCCTTAAAATAGCCCAGTAAAACAACAAACATACAGCGCTGTCGTCGTGCTCGAAACTGGTTTGCGACCTTGCGCTCTTTGTCATTGAGCGCGAAGAAATAACGTTGGTCGTTGTTGGTAAGCTGGGGATTACCATAGAAGACTTCCTGTTCAGCCTCACTGAGGATGAGAACCCGTTCGCTATATGCCATTTCGATTTCCTCGAAAAAGGCTGAATCATAGCGAAAAAAGTCGATATGTAGGTGTCAGGAGAAAGTAATACCCTCTGGAAAGCCACGGGCGGCACGGTCTACAGCGATAAGTGTCGCTTGGATATATCACGTGTTATTAAGTAGTTGAGACGTTAGTCACTATTTTTAAGCATTTGAGGTCTGAGTTAATGCCTTCTGATATAGTTTCTTATTTTGCACAAGCAGCCATAATATAGTGACAATAATGCTCTGGTGTGGCCATTGTTTCGTAAGATATTCGTCTTAGAAAGTATTTATCGAGTTGCAGATGACCTGCGACATCAAATAACCCTGTGAATGGAGAAAATATAAATGATATGGGTTTTAAGTTTAATGGGGCTTTTAATTATTGTTGGTCTTTTTTTGTACATAAAAAAATCTGCGGGTAAAACAGAAGACGCTCAAGTTAACGCTACTATTCCTAAAGAGGATCACCTGACAGGGTTGCTGAGTCTTAACTTGGATATTAGAAAATCTGCGATGCCTTCTGAACTAATACTCACTTGTGAGGAGGTGATTGACAAGCTGGTAAGGCTCTTACCCGCAGTAGATGAATATCCTTCCGCGAGCGGAGAGCTAGCCTGGTCAGTAAAAATAATTGCGAGCGAGTATTTACCCAATAAATGTGTGGGGCCATATTCACGCTTGATGGTTGAAAAGCAAAAAAATTCCGTTATTTCGTCTGATTTCAAGGCAAGTCTTTTGGCTTTGAGTGACGAACTGGACTCGGTTTCTGACATGCTATCTCGTCGCGATGAGGCTGAGTTTAATAATAAAGTGAAATTTCTACAACAACGATTTAACACGGCTGGAGAAGCGTAATGAAAGATATAACTCCCCCCAATTGGGCTG
>CAYNZI010000020.1:0-13042 GCA_964401565.1 uncultured Spongiibacteraceae bacterium | reverse complement strand
CTCTGGAATGGACGAGGGAAGCCGGGACGGCCCAGGACTATGGAGCGGTGGTGCCTGGCCTGATTCTCGGTGCTAGAACTCAGTCCATGAGAGTTACTCCGGCCGGAAGTAGTACTTAGTTATCCTTGAATTGAAGCTGAAGTCAGTGAGCCCCGCAACAGATAATCGTACTCCCTGTAAACGCCTCTCCGCTATGGCTGATACAAAAAATCTCGCTACTTGCTCTGCTTTTCCTGAGCTCGCTTCCAGCCTGGTCTCTCCATCATACTGGCAAGGTAACGTTTGCAATTAGGCTTATAACGCTCTGACAGTCCGAGACTCACTCCCAAAAACAACGCATACGCTACCGTAATATCAGCGATAGTAAACCGGTCAGCGCAGAGAAATTCTTTACCTTCCAATGCCGTTTCGACAGCTCGTAAGCGCGACAAATACCACCGGGAATAGTCATCAACTACCTGAGGAATTCTGCGCTCTTCGGGCTCTAGGCGGGTATAACGAAGTACCAGTGTTTGCGGGAACGTTAAGGTCGCATCACTGCGATGTATCCAGTTCAGGTACTCACCATACTCAGGCTCATCAATCGTCATACCGATATCCGTAGGGCCATATTTTTCAACTAAATATTGGCAAATCCCGGCCGATTCCGTCAACGTCGAATTGCCGTCAATGAAAGTAGGAACCGTTCCCATTGGATTGAGATCAAGATAACCTTCATACGTAAAGCGGGGCGGAAAATCCATATTGATCAATTCGTAATCCAGACCCATTTCCTCTAACGCCCACAGGGGACGGAGAGATCGAGCATCTTTGCAGTGATATAGTTTCATTAGAGTCCTACCGTTATTCGGCTTCTGTCACGTATTCAATTTTGTGGCTCAAGACCATACCGAAATAAAACCTTTCACTCAAGTCTCACCCTACACAAGTCACCGCAAAACCCATGATCTTGCACTTCGCTTTAGCCACTGTTTGCGGTATGTTATAAGTTGAGAACAACTCCAATCTACTAATAATTTTAAAGGAGAGAATCACAATGGCGTATGTTGAGAATCAAACCGTTCACGATGCAGACTCACACATCATGGAAGTACCGGGTATGGTAGCCGGTTATCTCGAGAAAAAATATCTCACTGCTTTCAATGAAAAAAATCGCTCCAGCCCACAACAATTAGAATGGGCACGACAGGCGCAGGCATTACACGACGATGCAGAATTTCGCGCAGGTGATGATGACAACATTCTATTGCGAAAAAATCATCACGCACTGGGCTCTTTTCGAAAAGAAGACCGGCCCAAGGTTTTGGACTTATTGGGATTCACCAGCCAATTGGTTTTTACCACAGACGCACTAAGCAACTACGGACTTGAGCACAGTGGCGAAACCGAGCTGGCATTGGCGACAGCTGTTGCACACAATCGAATGATGACAGATTATTGTAGTGTTGATAAACGCCTGCTAGCATCGGGCTACGTTCCACTTGTCGATATTGAACAAGCACCAAAAATTGCTGCCCAGGCTTTATCCATGGGTTGCAAAGCGCTGGTCATTCCCTCTCGATGCCCTGTTGGCCATTCACCATCCCATATTGGCTTTGATCCTTTATGGGCCATTGCAGAGGAAGCCGGTGTGCCCATTTTGTTTCACGTCGGTGGCGAAGAGAAAATGCACGATGCCTATTTCGAAAACGGCCTACCTCGAGTCAAGGATTTTCACGGGGGCGATGAAAACTTCACAGCGTCTAGCTTCATGTCCATTCCTATCGCCGTCTGGCAGACAATGTCAGTTCTGATTCTTGATGGTGTATGCGATCGCTTCCCAAAACTGCAGTTTGGCGCAATCGAGCTGGGCGCTTCTTGGGTTCCCAGTTGGATACGATTTATGGACTCTGGTTTCGATGCTTTTTTCAAGGGCGAAGAAAGATTAAAAAAATTATCGGCAAGACCCAGCGAAATTGCACAGCGCCAGTTTAAAGTAACACCGTACCCACACGAAGACACAAGCTGGATTATTAAAAACTCTGGTGAAGACATGCTACTTTTTTCGTCCGACTTCCCTCACACCGAAGGGGGAAGGAATCCTTTGAAACGATTTAACGATTCATTAGTCAATGCGAATAGCGTAGCCGTTAAAAAATTCTATCGCGATAACTTTATCGCGCTAATGGGTGCAGGACTAGATCCATCACTTCACGATCATCCTTCGGTAAAAACGGAATAACGATTTGTCGTGCAAAGGGAGCGTATTACCACTCCCTTCGCACCTCATTCATACCCGCACGAATCGTCATTTTTTATCACTGAGCTATTAAATCGCAGCCGCCAGATAACAGGCCTGATTGATTGCGCGTTTTGCATCAAGTTCGGAAGCCTCATAGGCGCCACCCACCAGACTGACACTAATGTCATCACCCAGCAATTCATCATACAATTTACGCAGTGGTAACTGCCCCGCGCATACGATAACGGTATCAACCTCAAGTAAAATGGGCTTGTGATCTACCAAAATATGCAAGCCATTGTCATCGATTTTTACGTACTCAACACCGTTAATCATTTTCACTTCACGGCGTGCCAAAGATATTTTATGCGTCCAACCGGTAGTTTTTCCCAACCCTCGACCAACGGAAGATGACTTACGCTGCAACAGGAACACTTCGCGATCGTGTTTTGCGACCTCAGGAACAACGCCAGTTACACCGCCACGAGGATGATTTTTAAAATCAACACCCCACTCTTTGGCAAACACATCCAGGTCCAACGCCGCTGACTTCCCTTCGTGTAAAATCAATTCGGACACATCAAAACCAATTCCGCCAGCACCCATTACCGCTACCGACTGACCCACCTGTACATCACCTTTAATGACATCGATATAGCTGACCACTTTGGGGTGATCAACTCCCTCTATATCGGGAGTCCGTGGCTCTATACCTGTCGCAATAACAACCTCGTCAAATCCACCGGCTTTTAACCATTCGGCAGTGGCTACAGTATTGAGACGAAGATCAATATTGAGTACTTCCACCATGCGATTGAAATAGCGAATTGTTTCATAGAACTCTTCCTTGCCGGGAATTCGTTTGGCTAGATTAAACTGCCCCCCAATTTCACTACTTGCATCAATCAACATCACTTTGTGGCCGCGCTCCGCCGCCGTTGTGGCATAAGCCATGCCCGCAGGCCCAGCACCAACAACGGCGATATTTTTGGGCGCCGTTGTCATTTCGTACTTCAATTCTGTTTCATGGCAGGCCCTGGGATTTACCAGGCAACTGACTTCTTGGCCAGTAAAGGTATGGTCAAGACATGCCTGGTTGCACGCAATGCAGGTATTGATTTCATCTTCCCGGCCCTCCATTGCCTTGATGATAATATTTGAATCCGCCAACATTGGCCGCGCCATGGAAACAATGTCAGCGTCGCCGTCAGCTAGCACTTTTTCAGCCACATCTGGCATATTGATCCGGTTACTGGTTATGGTCGGTATGGTCAACTCTTTACGTAAGCGACCGGTCACTCCAGCAAAGGCAGCCCGCGGGACCCGCGTTGAAATGGTAGGTACCGCCGACTCGTGCCAAGTGAAATGAGTACTGATTATACTCGCACCCACTTGCTCTATCTTTTTCCCCAGCTGGACAACTTCTTCCCAGGACATACCACCTTCCAGCATGTCCATAGCCGCGATGCGAAAAATAACGATGAATTTATCACCCACAGCTTCACGTACACGGCGCACAACCTCAACAGGAAATCGCATTCTGTTTTCATAGCTGCCACCCCACTGATCAGTGCGATGATTCGTTTTTTCAACAAGGAATGTACTTAATAAATAACCCGCAGAACCAATAATTTCGACGCCATCATAACCCGCGTCTTTAGCCTTGCTTGCACAATTGGCAAAATCATCGATTTGTTTTTGAATGCCCTCTTCATCTAGTGCTTCCGGCGTAACGGGTGAAAGCCTGGATTTGACCGCCGAAGGAGCAACAGCTCCAGCCGAATGCGCTAACGGGCCAGCATGCAAAATTTGCATACAAATTTTCACATCGGCATCAGCCGCGTGAACGGCATCGGTAACAATTCGGTGTTGCGTGGCCTCCGCCGCTGTGGAGAGCTTAGAACCAGCACCACCCTCTTCGTTGGGAGAAATACCTCCGGTAATAATCATCCCCACACCACCGCGAGCACGCTCGGCAAAATACACCGCCATGCGCTCCATTCCCTCCTGACCTTTTTCTTCTAAACCCGTATGCATTGAACCCATCAATGCCCGGTTTTTCAATTGAGTAAATCCCAAATCCAGCGGAGAGAATAAGGTGGGGTAACGTTCTTGTCCGATCATGTGACTACCTATTTTCGAAGTTCATTATTGTGTGCACTTTTAAACACGCTATTCACCGCGTCGAAAGATTCTATCCGGTTCGCTGTTTTTCAACAACAATTGGGACCTATCATTTAGCACTAACAACACCGATAATGCGGGCGAATCACCAACGTGTTTATCAGGCGACATTCAACGGACATATTCACCCATGGCGAAAACTCCAGAACTGGCAGACCGAGTTCGCAGCCGTCATGTCTGGGACCTCGCATGGCCAACAATCATCAGCAACCTGACACTCACCTCTGTCGGCCTCGTTCACATCAAGATTGTTTCATCTCACGGAACCGAGGCAATTGCCGCTGTCACTACCGGACACCGCGTCTACTTCTTGCTGCAGGCAATTTTAATGGGGCTGGCCGCCGCCGCTACGGCCATTATCGCCCGACACTGGGGCAGCGGTGCCAGAAATCTCGCCGGCGCAGCCACCTATAACGCACTCAAGTTAGCACTATGGGCAGCGCTATTATCTGGCCTATTGTTTTTTGCCGGTGCAGACCTGATTACTACCGCCTTCAGACTTGAACCGGAAGCCGCTCAGCTGGCCGCCAAATTCGTTCGCGTTATGGCCTCCTTCAACTTGCTCTATGCGTTGTCGATGATACTCACTACCGCTGTTCGAGCCGCGGGAGACGCTCGCACAGCCATGAATTATTCCATCGCGTCTGCCGTATTGAACATCGCTTTGTGCATAGTGCTGGCTAATGGCTATTTGGGTTTTCCACCGCTGGGTGCTATAGGTGCCGCCCTTGCAGGCGGCTTATCGGCGCTGTTGGTCTGCGGCCCTCTGACATGGAAGTGGATCAGTGGCAAATTGGTTATTCCTTTCGACAGGAAGGGGGAGCCCGGGGACAATAAAAAATTGATCAACCTGGCGATCCCGGCCGCATCAGAACAAGCGGTGATCAATCTGGGGCTTATCGTCTTTATGGCCCTGGTCGCCAATTACGGCACGGCCGCTTTTGCCGCCTATGGTTTAGGTATCTCACTGCTGTCAGCCGTACTGGTGATCGGTTTCAGCTTTAGTCTGGCCGGCGCCACATTAACGGCGCAATACCTCGGCGCCAACAACCCAAAACAAGCCTGGCGCAGCGCGATACGCACCATAAAACTGTCATTTATAACGCTGGTAGTACTGGGCACTTTGCTCATTGCTTTCGGCCGAACACTCAGTAGCTTTATGGTCGACGACCCCGACGTAATCGACAACGCGGTCTTATTGCTCGGAGTATTAGCAGCGGTATTGCCACTGATGTCGATTGAAATGGCCATTGGCGGCGTCCTGCGTGGCGCTGGTGACACTCGCTTCCCCTTGCTCGCGACCTTTGCCGGACTATTTACACGTATTTCGGTCGGCCTAGTGGTGATCTATCTCGACCTGCCGCTGGTATGGCTATACGGATCAATGATTGCTGACTACTTTGTTAAAATGGTGCTAATGATTCACCGGTTCAGACGTCGAGAATGGCTCAAATAAAACACACAGCCCCTTAGTTCCAACGGCTCGTAACAACAGCAGAGATTAAATTTTTGTTATAAAGCTGGATTTGAACCGCATTTTTCCGTAAAACTCATCTTCAGAAAATTTTTGCGCCTGCAAAATACAATCCTGTCGCTAAACACGTGCGGGCAAATCACATTTAAACGACCAAATAACTACTGAGGAATCAAGCTATGCCTATTTATAAGGCTCCCGTCGATGAATTCAAATTTATCCTGAAGGATTTTCTTAACGTTCTCGATTACACCGATACACCTGGATTTGATTCGCTGGATGATGAGTTAATCGACCAAATTCTTGAGAATGGAGCCAAGTTCTATGAAGAAGTTTGGGCTCCGTTAAACATGGTGGGCGACGAGCAGGGATGTAAGCTTGAAAATGGTGTAGTACGCACACCGGATGGGTTTAAAGACGCCTTTCACCAAGCTGCCGCAGGCGGTTGGAATTCACTCTCGATCCCTGAAGCTTTTGGCGGCGCTGGATTGCCTGGCATTTTGTCTTCATGCATCGCCGAAATGGGCAATAGTTCAAACCAGTCCCTGGCCATGTACGGGGGCCTGAGCATGGCGGCGCTGTGGTCACTAATGGCGCTGGGTAATGACTTCCAAAAGTCGGTTATTGTTCCGAAACTGGTTTCCGGCAAATGGACCGGCACAATGAACTTAACTGAACCTCATTGCGGAACTGACTTAAAGCTGATGAAGACCAAAGCGGTTCCTCAGGATGACGGAACGTATCGAATCACCGGCACCAAGATTTTTATCTCTGGCGGCGATCACGACATGACCGACAACATCATTCATATGGTTATCGCTAAAGTGCCAAATGATGAAGGCAAACTGGATGATAGCCTCGGAGCAGTTAACTTCTTCATGGTGCCAAAATTCCTGATCAATGAAGATGGTAGCGTTGGCGAAGCCAATGGCGTATCGACCGGCAGCATTGAAAAGAAAATGGGGATTAAAGGCAACGCCACTTGTGTGTTGAACTACGATAATACCATTGCCTACAAGGTACCCGAGAACAAACCTAAAAGCGCATCAGAGGGCAGTGCAGGCAAGTCTTCTTCCTCAGGCATGGCAGGTATGTTCCTAATGATGAACGGCGCACGTATGGGCGTTGGCATGCAGGGTTACGCCCAGTCGGAAGTTGCTTATCAAAACGCCGTAGTCTATGCCAATGATCGCCTTCAAGGGCGGTCGCTGTCGGGCCCTAAAAATCCCGAAGGTCCTGCCGATCCGATCATTGTATTCCCCGATGTTCGACGCATGCTGATGATGTCGCGGGCATTTACTGAAGGTGCACGTGCGCTGCACATGTGGTTGTCCTTCCTCGGTACATCCTCGTCAAAAGCAACAAACCCTGAAGAGAAAATGGCTGCTGGAGAAATTTCCAATCTGCTGACACCGGTTATTAAAGGTTATCTGACCGACATGGGCTTCAATTGTACCAATGCCGCTATGCAGTGTTTCGGTGGTCACGGTTTTATTCGTGAACACGGCATGGAACAATTTGTTCGCGATTCGCGCATCAACCAAATTTATGAAGGCGCCAACGGCGTGCAGGCCTTGGATCTGGTAGGCCGAAAAGTATTTGCCAACGGCATGAAAGGCACCAATGCGTTCTTCGCTATGATCGACCAGGAAGTTGCCAGTGCTACTGGCGTTGATGGTTTGGACGGTATGGCGAAATCGCTGGAACGTGGATTTTCTGACCTGAAAGCAGCAACAAACTGGGTCGCAGAGAATGCACTGGAAAATCGCGAACAGGCCGGTGCAGCATCTTACGACTACATGACCATGTTCGGCACAGTAGCCCTTGGACTCATGTGGCTGAAGATGATGAAAGTAGCCAAGGCTAAACTCGATTCTTCTGAAGGCGATGCTGCATTTCTAAATGCCAAACTAACTCACGGCAACTTTTGGGCGCAGAAAATGCTTCCCGATACAGCAAGCTTGTTAATAAAAATCCAAGCGGGCAGTGATGTTTTAATGGAACTGGATGCCAGCTCTTTTTAATAGAAAACAACGAAAGGAAAAACGATGACTACTGCACATCGATACACATTGGCCAGCCGCCCTACAGGCATGCCTTTGGACGAAGACTTTAATTACGAAACAATCGAAATCCCCCCGATCACTGAAGGCCAGGTTTTGGTTAAAGCTCAATGGTTATCACTCGACCCCTATATGCGTGGTCGTATGAGCGCCGCCAAATCTTATGCACCACCGATCGAAATCGGCGCCGTTATCATTGGTGAGTTTGCCGGCGTTATTGTTGAAAGCAAGCATGCCAACTTCACGGTTGGAGAACACGTTTGCTGTCAAGGCGGCTGGCAAGACCATGCCGTCATCGATGGCAACGAACCCAGCTTGCAAAAGGTGGATGCCAGCGCGCTACCGCTTTCAGCGTATCTGGGTGTCGCCGGTATGCCGGGAAGAACCGCCTACTTCGGCTTATTGGAAAAAGGCCGACCACAAGCAGGGGAAACTGTCGTTGTTTCTGCCGCATCGGGAGCGGTGGGTTCCGTCGTTGGACAAATTGCCAAAATGAAAGGCTGTCGTGTGGTTGGCGTTGCCGGCGGAAAAGAAAAATGTGACTACGTGGTAAATGAATTGGGATTTGACGCCTGCGTCGATTACAAAGCCGGCAATTTGGATGCTGATTTAGCGGCTGCGTGCCCCAGTGGCATCGATGTTTATTTTGAAAATGTGGGTGGTGATACCTCCAGAGCAGTGGCAAAACTGTTAAACAGCGGTGCACGTATTCCCGTATGTGGTTACATTTCTAATTACAATGACTCCAAGGAAAACCGCACGGAAACACCGTTTCACATTTTTGGCGCATTGAACCCAGTTCCCGAACACGGTTTTTTCCTGGTTCACGAATCAGAAAAGACACCTCAGGAAATCACTGTGGAATTAGCGTCTTGGATCAACCAGGGGAAACTGAAATACAGAGAGTCTGTTGTTGAAGGCTTGCAGAATGCACCAGAAGCATTCAGAGGCCTGTTAACCGGTAAAAACTTTGGTAAGCAGCTGATAAAAATTGCTGACTAGGCGAGCTGGCTTTTGTAAATGAGCTGGGATTTCACTGATCCCAGCTCAATCTATTTATGTTGTGTAACTGGATATTGAACAAGCTGGCTACACGCACAAAACCACCCATCAATCGTTCACGTTAATAATCCATGCTCCGTCATCTCTTTCGCCAGCTTTTCTGCCGACGTAAAATGATGTCCCAGTATTCCCAAACTGTTTGCAGTTGTAATGTTTTCGTACAAATCATCGACAAATATACAACGCTTTGGATCTACCTGCCATCGGTCCAATGCCAATTGATAAAGTGCAGGGTCAGGTTTTTTAATCTGCTCTATTCCCGACACTACGATGTCATTAAATTTATTCAAAAAACTATAATCATGCTGCACAGTCGATTCGGGATGAGTTTGCGGAGGCCATACTTGCGATGGCCAATTAGTCAGTGCATACAGCGCTACGTTATTGTCATAAAGCTGGTGAAAGATATCTAATGTTGACTGCATTGGCCCGAGAACGAATTTAAACCAGTCTCGGCAAAAAATATCAATCTCGTTTTTGAGATCTGGCCGCTTAGCTTTCAAATCGTCAAACGCCGTATCCCAAGAGTCAAGTGTGTTGTGGCCGTGGTCCAGAATATCCCACATAGCTCTGCTTTCAAAGAAATGCTGTAGCGCCAGTTCGTCTCCTTTGTAGTACTCGCGATAAACGTGGCGTGGATCAAAATCGATTAACACGTTACCCAAATCAAAGATCACCACATCTCTTTCACTCATCGTCTTTGTCCTTTCGTCCTCAAGTCTACGTCTTTTGATATTTATGTCTTATCGGCTGTCGTATTTTTCAATACAATACCGTTTCAGTTAGTATCATTCATTGAGGGGGTATTAATTGAGAGGAAGCGCACTCCCGCCGCGTTGTGAGAGAGCGCTTTTCGAGCAGGTATTACCAGGCGCTATGCTTCTGTGCTTCAGCACGACCCACTACCATGTGATGTACTTCATCAGGACCATCGGCAAAACGCAGGTGACGCTGGTGAGCGTACATTTTCGCCAGTGGTGTCCACTGAGAAATACCGGTAGCACCGTGCATCTGAATAGCCTGATCTATGATAGTGCAGACTTTTTCAGGCACCATTGCTTTGACTGCACTGACATAAACACGCGCTTCTTTGTTGCCAAGAACGTCCATCGCCTTAGCGGCTTGTAAAACCATTAGACGCATCGCATCCAGTTCAATTCGTGCGCGCGAAATCACCTCAATGTTTTTCCCCAGCTTAATGATGGGCTTACCGAACGCTTCACGACTACCTGCACGTTTTACCATCAACTCCAGCGCCTGCTCACCCTGACCCAGTGATCGCATGCAATGATGAATTCGACCTGGGCCTAAACGAACCTGGGAAATTTCAAAACCACGACCTTCACCCAACAACATATTATTCTTGGGAACGCGAACATCAGTAAATTTAATATGCATGTGACCACGAGGAGCATGGTCTTCACCAAACACTTGCATACCACCAAGAATTTCAACTCCCGGCGTATCAATAGGCACTAGAATTTGTGACTGCTGTCGCGCCGACGGTGCGTCGGGGCTGGTTTTAACCATGGTGATCATGATCTTGCAACGAGGATCTCCGGCGCCTGAGATGTAAAATTTCTCACCATTGATAACCCACTCGTCGCCGTCTAGCACCGCGGAAGTGCTGATATTTTTTGCATCAGACGATGGAATACCAGGCTCAGTCATAGCGTAAGCAGAGCGAATTTCTCCATTGAGCAGCGGCTTCAACCACTGTTCTTTTTGTTCTGGAGTACCTACACGCTCTAACACTTCCATATTTCCCGTATCTGGAGCGCTACAGTTTAGCGTTTCAGATGCCAGTGAATATTTACCCAACTCTGCAGCAATATAAGCGTAGTCCAAGTTGCTTAAGCCATCGCCTGTTTCTGCATCAGGCAGAAAGAAATTCCACAACCCAGACTCTTTAGCCTTGGTCTTTGCGCCTTCGAGCAATTCCAGCTGGCGAGGATGCCACGACCAACGATCTTCTTTACCTTCTTCAAGAGCGTAGAATTCGTCCATAATTGGCACGACGTTTTCTTCAATATGTTTTTTAACCGCATACATCAAAGGCTGAGCCTTGTCAGACATTGCCAGGTTAAAAAGATCTTTTTTGGGATCTGACATAATCATATTCTCCATTATCAATCGGCATTATTTACACAATACTACTATTTTACAGCTATTCATTTATGACGTTGCAACAACACCACCGTCCAAAGCAATTGTCTGACCAACAACAAAAGCACTAGCACGTGAACTTAAGAATATGGCTAAGCCGGCGATATCTTCCGGCGTACCAACACGATTCCTTGGATTGTTTTTGCCAATCACGTCCCAATCAACATCATCGGTCTCGCCACCAAACCCAACACCGGTACTTAACATCCAGGTAGGAAAGGGTCCGGGGGCTATCGAGTTGAAAATGATATTTTCTTTTGTGAGATGGGCGGCGAGAAAGCGATTTAGATGATGCAAAGCCGCTTTGGAAGCACCGTATGAAAATGTATCGAATACAGCCGCTTTTAATCCGTCAATAGAACCGATATTAATCACTCGCGCCGGATCTTCAGCGTTAGCTGACTTACGCAATAACGGCAATAATTTTTGGGTTAAAAAAAACACACCTTTAACATTGGTGTCCATTACTTTGTCCCAACCAATTTCCGGAAATTCTTCCAGCGGCGCGCCCCAGGCAACACCAGCATTATTGACCAATATGTCGAGCTGCTGCTCTCTTGATTCCAATTCTTTAGCCAATGACTGAATGCCATCCATAGTCGATAGGTCAGCGGGAATGGCGATACACTCGCCGTTGTATTCTTCACTCAGCCGTTTTGCTGTCGCCTTGCAAGCATCCGCTTTGCGAGAACTGATATACACTTTGACGCCATTACTTAAAAATCCAGCGGCAATCATTTCACCAATTCCGCGAGAACCACCAGTAACAAGAGCAACTTTGCCTTTTATCGAAAATAGATTAGTAAAATCCATGAATTGTTTCCTTAATATTGTAGTTTCAGTAACCGAAAAATTAGTACGGTATTACTTCAATCGGCTAACCGCTTCTTGCGCAAGTGTCAGGGAGCCAAGAATGCGCTCTTTCATTTCAACGAGATCAACGCCGTCAGTACTCTTTTTGCCTTCTTTATAACGCGCATAAACCCCATGAAGAATGGCCGCTGTTTTCCAACGGTTGAATCCGATGTAGTAATCCAGCTTATCCAGATTCCGGCCGGTGCGATCAGCGTAACGCTGCGCCAGCTCATTGCGAGAAGGAAAGCCAGGGACCGACGTTGCCGACTCAGGACTGGGGGGCAGATCATCACTGGGGTCGGGCCAAGGATTCAACGCATACGCTAAATCTGCCAGTGGATCTCCCAGTGTGGATATTTCCCAATCTACAACAGCGGCAACCGTCGAGTCAGAACCAAACAGACAATTGTGCAAACCATAATCACCGTGAACAACTCTAGCCATTCCCTGATCGGGCATATTTTCTAGAAAGTATCGCTGCAATTCGTGAGCGCGCACATCATCCAACTCCGCAGGCTCGATTGATGCATTCCAGGAACGGTACCAGGTTTTCAATTGGCGCCCGATATAATTCTCCTTTTTGCCCAACTCTCCCAAGCCTATTTCATCGGGGTCCAATGAATGCAAGTCTGCCAGAACATCAAAAAATGAGTAAGCCATGCTCGTACGTTTATCTTCGGGGATCCACGCCAATGTTTCTTCAGCTGAGTAGAGAGGACGACCGTCAATCAATCCCATAATGTAAAACCAGGCTCCGGTGACATCCGGGTCTTCACAAAAGCCAATAGCCTCAGGGACCGGAACAGCTGTTGGGCCCAGCGACGAAATCAATGACCATTCGCGGCTCATGTCGTGCGCCTTGGGAAGCAACACACCCTGGGGAGGGCGACGAATAACGGCATCCTTGCCATTGACGTCTTTTAATTGGTAAGTCAGGTTAGAGTGACCACCTTCAAGCCGTGTCCACTCGAAAGGAGGAGTCAAACCCGTTACATTGTTCTTTACCCAGTTTTCTAC
>CAYNZI010000019.1:0-13139 GCA_964401565.1 uncultured Spongiibacteraceae bacterium | reverse complement strand
AAAACAGCCGTAAAAGCAGATTTCTGTTTCTGGCACCAAGAGCGCGCCCACCATTCGCTATCGATTATTTGTACAACAAAAAACGCCAAACAACTGCGAATTTTTAGTAGTTCATTTTGTTACTTCATTCCCAAAGGTAACAATATTTTTTGAAGTATGTGTAACTGATCTACCAGCTTTTCTTCGGTATAAACCAATGCATCTACCATACCCCATACAGGTTTTGGCCAAGCCACATCATTTTTATACCGCACAATATGATGAATATGAAGCTGCGGAACCATATTCCCCAATGCGGCTACATTCATTTTGTCGGCAGAAAAGCGTTCTGCCATAGCTTCGCTAACGGCGCTGGACTCGCCTAAAAGTCGCTGCTGGTCAGCGATGGCAAGTTCATATACTTCTCTAATCCCTTCTCTTTTTGGTACCAAAATGACCCAGGGATAAAGACAATCGTTCACCAGTATTACTTTACTGAGAGGAAAGTCACCGACTTCAATACAATCTTTTGCCAACTGCGGGTGAAGCTGAAACATATAACCTCCAAAATGAGACTAAATAGCCTGTACCGGCTACTTTATCAGTGTAAAATGTTTCATCATTTTACATCGATTAACAGAGAGTCTATACAGCCAATGCGCGCCAGCCAATTTCTTATTGCCACTGTCAAAGAAACACCCTCAGATGCCGTTGTTATTAGCCACCAACTGATGCTTCGTGCCGGCATGATACGAAAGTTGTCATCGGGACTTTATAGCTGGTTACCCATGGGCTTGAGAGTTCTTCGCAAAGTGGAAACTATTGTACGCGACGAAATGAATAAAGCGGGAGCCCAAGAACTGTTGATGCCCGTAGTACAACCCTCGGGCTTGTGGCAGGAATCGGGACGCTGGCAACAATATGGACCTGAATTATTGAGAATCACCGATCGACATAATAATAGCTTTTGTCTTGGGCCTACCCACGAAGAAGTTATTACAGATCTCATCCGCAATGAAATCAAGAGCTACAAGCAACTACCGCTAACTTTCTACCAGATACAAACCAAGTTTCGCGACGAAATTCGCCCGCGCTTCGGAGTGATGCGCTCTCGAGAATTCATTATGAAGGATGCTTATTCATTCCATAAAGACCAACAATCATTGCAACAAACCTATGAGCTAATGCACGCTGCCTACACGAAAATATTCACTCGCCTAGGATTGGGGTTCAGACCTGTTATCGCCGACACAGGCTCTATAGGCGGCAACACCTCTCATGAGTTTCATGTGCTTGCAGATTCTGGTGAAGACGACATTGCCTTTAGTGATAGCAGTGATTTTGCTGCGAACGTAGAGCTTGCAGAAGCGCTATCTCCAAATGAAGAACGTAGTGCGCCTAGCATAACTCTTGATAAAGTAGCAACTCCGGGACAACATACCATTGAGGACGTCAGTACTGGGCTCAATACCCCAATCTCCCAAGTCATTAAAACCCTTGTAGTATTGGGTGAATCAGAAAACGAAGAAACGCCAGCGCCATTGATTGCACTGGTTGTTAGGGGAGATCATAAACTCAATGAACTTAAGGCAGAAAAAATGGCCGGCGTTGGTAATCCCTTACAGTTTGCGTCAGAAGAACAGATAAAACGTGTCATTGGCTGTGGCGTGGGATCTATTGGCCCAGTGAATTTACCGATAGAGATAATCGTTGATCGCAGCGCCACACTACTCTCTGACTTTGTATGCGGCGCTAATGAAGATGGCTATCACTTCACTGGTACCAACTGGGACAGAGATTGCAAAGCTGCACGAATCGAAGATATTCGGGATGTCGTTGAAGGCGACCCTAGTCCGGATGGAAAAGGGACCTTACAGATCAAACGCGGCATCGAAGTTGGCCATATTTTTCAACTGGGAACTAAATATGCAGAAGCCTTGAACGCCACTGTATTAAATGAGAATGGCAAAGACCAGACAATGCTGATGGGTTGCTACGGCATCGGTGTTACCCGTATTGTTGCCGCTGCGATCGAACAGAACAATGATGATAAAGGTATTATTTGGCCAAATTCTATCGCGCCTTTTCACATAGCAATTATTCCATTAAACATGCAGAAATCAGCCGACGTAGCCGAGCAATCCAACACGCTTTATCAACAATTAAGCGAACTGGGTTATGAAGTTTTGCTGGACGACCGCAATGAACGTCCTGGCGTCAAATTTGCCGATATGGAGTTAATAGGAATTCCTCACCGGATTGTTATTGGCGACCGTGGACTGAAAGAAGGAAAGGTCGAATATAAGGGCCGTCAGGATACTGAAAATCAGGATATTGATATTTCTGACATCCTTGATTTTGTAAAGAAGTCTATCGGCGGAGTTTAAGTCCCAAATGTTTAGAAACAGGCTTATTGCCAGCATATTCATAGTGATCACGCTGACGCTTTCCGTAACAGTCACGGCACAAATAGCTGTTTCGGTATCGAAAGAGCCGTCAGGAGATCAAACCGAACTTCGCAAATTTCTGAAAAAAACAATCAACAAAGCTGACAGTTTTGAAGACCGATTCGACGCAGAGGTGTGGCTCGTCGACATGTCAGGACGATTAACCCCTTTTATCAAAGACCCAAAACAACGACTAGAACTGTTGCGAGCAGTTCACCGGGAAGCCAGCAAAGCAGAACTGAAACCCGACCTGGTCTTGGCCCTCATTGAAATTGAAAGTCGTTTCGATAACTATGCCATATCTCGGGCCGGTGCTCAGGGACTGATGCAAGTTATGCCATTCTGGAAGAAAGAAATTGGCCGCCCCAATGATAATCTCACCAATATGAATACCAATCTCAGCTATGGCTGTCGAATTCTACAGTTCTATTTGCAGAAAGAAAAAGGCAACTGGATGCATGCTCTAGCCCGATATAATGGTAGCTACGGGAAGTACTGGTACCCTGAACGAGTCATGGATGCGTGGCGGAAACGCTGGTTCGTCAACGAAGCATAACATCAACACTACCTCAAAAAAATTCCAAAAATAACCAAAAATAACCAAAAATAAAAAAACCCATATTTTCTATTCAGATTGTGTTCATCTCACTTACCTTATCCTGTTAGCAAGATCAACAGAAGAGGTAACGATCATGAACAAAAAATTAGTATCAATCATCCTGTTTACCAGCCTGTTTTCACTCGCCGCTACAGCTGATCACAAAGGTAAGTTCTACAAAAACAGATATGACAATCACTCCCAACAAGAGCACATTTATGACTATGCAAAGGTGAGCTCAGTGACACCGATTTTGGAAACTATAGAGCACCAAATACCCAAACAATGCCACTATCAACCTGTCAGGCGCAGCCACCACAAGAGCGCCACACCAGCCATATTAGGTACAATTATCGGCGCGGCAATCGGTAATGAACTAGGTCATAAAAAGAGTAACAAACGCATTGGAGCAATAGCCGGAGGAATTTTAGGCGGATCGATCGGTGCGAATATCGGCCATAAAAGCCGACAACAAAATGGCGAATACTGTGACCACTACGACACGGAGTATGAACAAATTGTCGTCGGTTATGACATCAGCTACCGCTATCGCGGACAAACGTATTACACCACAACCCAACAACATCCCGGCAGAAGGATTCGACTAAAACTAAAGTTTGAACCTGTTTTTTCATAAACTAGGTACTCAAAATACGGTGGCTATCATCACCAAATACTCGCTTGAGCAGCCGTTCTCCTTGGGGTGGCTGGCCCGGGATAACTTTGACCGCCAAGCCAGCCTGTTCTGCTTCAAGCGCAATGCGATGAATCACTAAAGCGCCGGTGTAATCGATACGCCCAAGCCTGCGAAGATCGAGTATCAATTCTTTCGCTTCAGGGTGTTTAGATAACTCATCCACTAATGTTTCATCCAAGCCCTGAGCAGAACCAAAAAAGAGTACACCCACAGGCTCCAGCCACAACGTGTGCTCGGTATAAGAATGAGAAACATTAATCCGCATTTCACGCCACAGATGAACAACAACCCCCATACCCATTCCCAACAACAGTGCCAAATCAATTCTGGGTGACAACAGTAGCGTTAATAAAAAAGTCATCCAAGCGATCATTGCCTGTGCACGCGAAGTTCGCATTAGTTGAATCATCGGGCCAAATTTAATCAGAGGATAAACAGCCGATATAATGATCGCAGCCAACACCGGTTGTGGCAGGGTCGACATCAGATTTGCTACCGGCAAAAAAGCCAACACAATGATCCCTGTCAACGCCCCACTCCATCGGCTGGTTGCACCCGCGCTGTGACTGATCATCGTGCGCGAAAACGATCCTCCAACCGGAAATGCGCCGATAACACCGGCTGCAATATTAGCCGCGCCCTGGCCTATAAATTCCTTGCTAGCACTCCATGGGCGACGACTGGACGCGGCCAACGTTCGAGCAATAGCCGCTGGCTCAGCGAAGCCCACCAGAGCAATCATGATCCCAGGGATAAGAAGTTCGCCAAATCGATGCCAGGGCAGTAAAAATGAAAAAGAAGGCAGATCCGACGGAAACGACCCGACGGTCTTGCATTCGCAATCGTAAATTGATTGAAAGACAATGCCCGCAATCACGGCCACCAAAACACCAGGGAAAAGCACATGAATACGTTTACTAGCAACGATCACAAACAACGCCGTGCCACCGAATACCATCCCCGGTATTGACCATAGCTCAGGCTGCTGAAAAACACCCATCAAACGACTAAAGAAGTTTCCACTGGCCGCCTCCACACCAAAAAACGCCGGCGCCTGAGTGGTTAAAATCACTAATGCAGCAGCCGTGGTGAAGCCATTGAGTACCGGCTGCGACATTAAATATACAAGGTGGCCGGCTTTGACCAAGCCTATCAACACTCGGGTGACACCAACAATTAAAGCCAGTAATGCCGCCATCCCAACATATTCAGAGGTGAACGGCGTAGATATTGCCGATAGCGCGCCCAATGTCAGAATACTGGTCATTGCCACCGGTCCAGTTTGCAGCCAGGGAGAACACCCAAATATTGCCGCAACAATTAGGGGCAGTGTTGCGGCGAACAAACCCTGGACTGGCGGCAATCCTGCCAAGTCTGCATAGGCAATGGATTGCGGCACAAGAATTAAGGCGACACTAAGGGCTGCAACAACATCACGAAATGAGGGATAAACAAGCGTTTTTTGTGTGTTTGTTGACGGTGTTTTCATACGTTCAAAGTACCGATTGATTAGGGCGCATTATTGGGTCAACGCCCGCTTATTGATTCTCTCGTTGAGTTCAACTAAAAGCTACGTGTCTCCTGCTTCTGCAAACAATTTATCCCGAACGTTCATCAGCACCTTTCCAAAATTATTTTCACCACGTCGATCTCTGCCACAGCCCCAAAAATAGTCGTACTGGCTATTCTCAACCAATTTGTTGCCGCCTGTGTCCAACAGTTTCGTTGCAACATCAGGGTAAGTCCTGCACATGGTGTAAACCGCTCTCGTCATATACAAAATTTTAACATCGCGCCAATTCTTTCGAATCGAACGAAGCCGACTACGGCCCAGTTTCCGAGCTTTTTTGGGATGATCTGCGCAGCGAATAATCTCTTGATACTCTTTATCTTCAAACTTCATCGCCTGAAAATAATGCTCTACCGACGGCCACTCCGACTCGTCCAAATGGAACGGGTGCTTGGAGAAAGAACCTAAGTCCTCATTGACGTCGGACCGGGTAAAGTAGATTGAATGTAAATCATGGTCGGCAAAAATTCCGTTACTCATATCTATTTCCGGATTTACCTAAAGAGACTTTATAAGAGGTTAAAGTACCGCTTTGGGATAAGATCCCAATACCTTTAACATTCTGGAGTTTTCGCCGACTTCGGCAAGAATTTCTTCAATAATATCATCCTGCTGATGCCCTTCAAATTCAATAAAGAAGACATAAGCCCACGTGTCTGTTCTGGAAGGTCGTGTATCTATTCGCGTTAGACTCACACCAGAAGTATGAAATGGCTCAAGTAGTTTAAACAAGGCTCCGGGCTTATTATTCGCCTCGACAATCAATGACGTTTTATCACTGCCACTGGGCTCCACTTGCTGCTGACCAATAATCAGAAAGCGCGTGGTATTATTGGCGTAATCTTCAATACTTTCCGCCAACTTCATCAAGCCATATTGCTCTGCAGCAATGTCACCCGCAATGGCAGCAATGGTTGAGTCTTTTTGAGCCATTCGCGCTGCTTCGGCATTGCTAGCTACCGCAATACGCTCAACGTTTGGCCAATTGCTGTCCAGCCAGTTTCGCGCCTGAGCTAGCGCTTGCTGATGGGCACAAATAGATTTGATGGTATCAGGGCTTGCTAATTCGTTGACCAACAAATGTAACTGAATCCGCATTTCGACTTCACCACAGATTTTCAGTGACGAATCCATGAAGTTATCCAAAGTGTGACTAACCATCCCCTCCGTTGAGTTTTCAACAGGAACAACACCATAATGGCACTGCCCCGACTCTACCTGGGAAAAAACGGTCGCAATACTCGGCTGTGGCAGACTAACAACCGCCTGACCAAAATGTTTGATCGTAGCCGCATGAGTAAAAGTTCCCTCTGGACCAAAGTAGGCAACCTCCGTCGGCTTTTCCAGCGCCAAACACGCAGACATAATTTCGCGAAAAATACGTGCTACTGTCTTCCCTTCAAGCGGACCACTATTGCGCTCGATAACTTTCCGTAACACTTGAGCTTCACGCTCAGGTCGATAAAACATAACCTTGGCGATATCACTGTCACCATTTTCTGCAACAAAGGCTTTCAGCTTGGTTTCTGCTACCTTCTCGGCACAAGCCGCCCGCTGATTGATCAGCTGGTGAATTTGCACATCGATATCATCGATTTGCTGCCGCAGTTGATTTAGATTTGGGGTATCTGACATAAAAACTTAGCTGTTTAATGGGGCGACGCCGGTCCACCCCTAATTGTCGGTTAGTTATTCTCAGTCGTTCAATGGTCGCTGACTCAAAATGAATCGAAAAAAACCTTAAGCTCGCGACTCAAAGTCTTTCATAAAGCCGATCAATGCATCGATAGCAGCCTCAGGCACGGCGTTATAGATACTGGCTCTCATGCCTCCGACACTCCGATGCCCCTTCAAATTGAGCAATCCGATCTTTTCGGCTTCAGCCAAAAACGACTTATCCAGATCAGCATTCGCCAGAGTAAAGGGTACGTTCATTGTCGAGCGACTCGCTAATTCCACCGGGTTGGCATAGAACGAATTACCATCGATAAAGCCATACAATTTATCAGCCTTGCGCTTGTTTATCTCGGCCATCGCCGTCAGTCCACCCTGGTCTTTCAACCACTGGAAAACCAAACCCGCTAAATATAAACTATAGGTTGGCGGGGTGTTGTACATCGAATCATTATCAGCGGCAGTCTTATAATCCAACATGGTTGGACAGTGCTCACTGGATTTCCCCAGTAAGTCTTTGCGCACAATGACAATGGTCAAACCTGCGGGGCCTATATTTTTCTGGGCTCCGGCATAGATAACACCAAATTGACTCACATCAATCGGACGCGACAAGATAGTGGATGACATATCTGCCACCAGAGGCACGTTAACGTCCGGGGTCCACATAAATTCCAGACCGCCAATTGTTTCATTAGGCGTGTAATGCAAATAGGCCGCATCCTTATCCAACTGCCAGCCATCAAACGCAGGAATGGTGGTAAAGCTGGTATCTTCAGAACTGGCAACCACATTAACATGACCAAAACGTTGCGCTTCTTTGATGGCCTTTTTTGACCACTGCCCAGTGTTAACATAGTCAGCGCTAGTTTTGCTACCGAGTAAGTTTAACGGTACGGCAGAAAACTGACTGCTAGCTCCACCTTGTAAAAACAACACCGCGTAGTCATCTGAAATATCCAGCAGCTCGCGAAAATCACGCTCGGCTTTTTCCGCAAGGGCAACAATTTCTGCCGAGCGGTGGCTCATTTCCATAATAGACAGACCCGCACCACGGTAATCCAGCATCTCGCTCGCGGCCTGTTTTAAAACTTCTTCCGGCAACGCAGCCGGTCCAGCACAAAAATTGAACTTCCGAGGCATCGTACTTAAATCCTTTATCTTGTCTATTCGACGCGAGGCGTCGGCTATTTATAAAACCTATTCGTCGGCTGCATCTTCTACCAGGCCGTCATCTTCTGGCTCTTCGATACGCTCAACACCTACTACGTGCTCGCCTTCTTTCAGCCGAATAACACGAACGCCTTGAGTATTCCTTCCCAAAACAGAGATTTCATCCGTACGAGTGCGCACCATTGTGCCCTGATCAGAAATCATCATCAGCTCATCGCCATCAAAGACCTGAACTGCTCCAATAATCTCACCATTGCGCTCTGAAGCCTGCATAAAGATCATGCCTTTATTACCACGGCCCTTGGTCGCAAACTCGGAGAACTCAGAACGTTTTCCGTATCCATTTTCTGACACAGACAGCATACGACCACCGTCTTTTGGCACCAATAGTGAGATCATTTTCTGGCCATCTGCCATCCGAATACCACGAACACCTTTTGCAGTACGGCCCATCGCTCTAACATCATTCTCATTGAACCGTACAGCCTTGCCCGAAGAGCTAAACAACATAACATCACACTCACCGTCAGTGACAGCGGTGCCGATGAGAACATCGCCTTCTTCAAGTTCGAGCGCTCGCAAGCCGACGCTACGTTGACGTGAAAAGTTTGTTAATGCGGTCTTCTTTACTGTTCCGTTGGCCGTTGCCATAAAGATAAAATGACCTTCGGTATATTCTTTCACGGGAAGAATAGAGGTAATACGTTCGTCTTCTCCCAATGGCAATAAATTCACCATAGGGCGCCCACGGGCATTGCGACTAGCGAGGGGGATATGGAAAACTTTTAACCAATAAACTTTACCAACATTGGAAAAACATAAAATTGTGTCGTGAGTACTGGCTATCATCAAGTGCTCGACGAAATCTTCGTCTTTCACGGCGGTAGCTGATTTCCCCATACCACCACGGCGCTGCGCCTGATAATCACTTAATGATTGTGTTTTAGCGTAACCGCCGTGGGAAATAGTGACCACTCGGTCTTCCTCAGTGATCAAATCCTCTGCCGTTAAATCTCGAAGTGACTCGATGATTTCAGAACGGCGCTCGTCGCCAAACTCATTGACGATAGCAGCGAGCTCTTCCCTGATCACATTCATTAACTTAATTGCGTCATCAAGAATACTCAAGTATTCAGCTATCTCTTCGAGCTTCTCCTGATATTCCTTCAGCAATTTCTCGTGTTCAAGACCTGTTAGTTTTTGCAGACGCATATCGAGGATAGCTTGCACTTGCGCCGGTGACAGGTGGTATTTACCGTCAATATAGCCATAACTATCAGACAGGTCATCCGGACGACAAGCTGATTCGCCCGCCCGCGCCAGCATTTGACTAACGTCGCCAAGCTCCCAACCCTGAGCCGACAATTTCTCTTTTGCTTCAGCGGTCGTGTCCGATGATTTGATCAATTCGATCATACGATCAATATTAGAGATGGCGACAGCCAAACCTTCCAACAAATGACCTCGTTCTCTTGCCCTTCTCAATAAATAGACGGTTCTGCGCGTCACCACCTCACGACGATGACGAACAAAGTACTCTAAAAGTTGTTTTAAATTTAGCAACCTGGGCTGCCCATCAACCAAGGCTACAATATTGATACCAAAAACATTTTCAAGTTGAGTTTGTGAATAAAGGTTATTAAGACAAACTTCGCCCATTTCACCTCGCTTCATTTCAATGACGACACGTAACCCATCCTTGTCGGACTCATCTCGAAGTTCTGCGATACCTTCGATTTTTTTCTCTTTAACCAGCTCGGCAATTTTTTCTATCAATCGCGCTTTATTCACTTGATACGGTAATTCACTGATAATAATCGTATCTTTACCGGTTTTTTCGTTGGTTTCCACGACAGCTCTTGAGCGTATATAGATGCGCCCTTTGCCGGTGTGGTAAGCCTGCACAATACCCGCACGACCATTAATAATGGCGGCGGTGGGGAAATCCGGACCAGGAATAATCTCAATCAATTCGTCGATGGTGATATCAGGGTTGTCTATCAGCGCCAGACAGGCAGTCACCACTTCATTCAGGTTATGTGGTGGTATATTGGTCGCCATACCAACCGCTATACCGGATGAACCATTGATCAATAAATTGGGGACTTTGGTAGGCATAACGGCAGGAATTTGTTCCGTGCCGTCATAGTTCGGCACCCAATCGACTGTCTCTTTGTCCAAGTCTGCCAGAATTTCGTGAGAAATTTTGCGCATTCTAATTTCGGTGTAACGCATTGCCGCTGCGGAATCACCATCGATGGAACCAAAATTACCCTGGCCGTCGACCAGCATATAACGCAATGAAAAGTGCTGGGCCATCCTGACGATGGTTTCGTAGACGGCAGAGTCTCCGTGCGGGTGGTATTTACCAATAACATCACCAACAACACGGGCCGACTTCTTGTAGGCCTTGTTCCAATCGTTGTTGAGCTCACTCATCGCAAATAACACCCTGCGGTGTACCGGTTTGAGACCATCTCGCACATCGGGTAGCGCTCGCCCGACGATGACACTCATCGAATAATCGAGATAGGACTGCTTTAGTTCGTCTTCAATATTGACTGGCAGAATTTGATTGCTGGGAGTGTTGGTAAGATCACTCATATAGAATGCTTTTCCTGATTATTTTAAGCCGGAAATCATACCATAATTCAATACGATACGGACAGTCGAAAAGCATAGAAATGAGGCCTTAAGGCCGGCTTTTATCGCGACTATTAGGGACAATTTCAAGGGATTCCAGTTATACTCGCTGAGATCAAAAAACCAGAAAAACAATCACCCTTATCCAGACACCGCATTATGATGAAAAAGACACCGGAAACAATTGATACGCTGATCAGCGCTCGCTGGATTATCCCTGTCAGACCTGCGGAAAGAACTCTCGAAAACCACTGCATCGCTATTCGCGGAGGCCGTATTGTTGATATTCTGCCGCAAGACGAAGCGAACAAGCAATATGACGCCACCTACGGTATAGATTTACCACAACACGTACTAACGCCCGGACTGATTAACGCACACGGCCACGCCGCAATGAGCCTGTTCCGCGGCATGGCTGACGACCATCCATTACAGACCTGGTTAGGGCAATATATTTGGCCGGCAGAAGGGCTGTGGATAAGCGAAGAGTTTGTTCACGACGGCACCCAGATTGCCATTGCCGAAATGCTCCGGTCAGGAACCACGACATTTAGCGACATGTATTTTTTTCCCGATGCTGTGGCCAAAGCGGCAAGTGAAGCGGGAATGAGAGCACAAATCGCCTTTCCGGTTTTTGACTTCCCGACTATCTGGGGTCAGGATCCCGACGACTATATCCGCAAAGGCCTCAATGTTAGAGACGACTTCAAACACAGCGAACTAATTGATGTTGTATTTGGCCCTCACGCACCTTACACCGTTTGCGATCAAGCCCTTGAAAAGGTGGCAATGTTAGCCGCGGAACTGGACGTAAACATCCAGATTCATGTTCACGAAACCCAGCAGGAAGTGGATAGTGAAGTAGCAAAACACGGCAAAAGACCGCTAGTGAGGCTCAACGATCTCGGCCTGCTCGGACCACGAACACAATTAGTTCATATGACCGCCCTCAACGAAGATGATATTGAACTGGTGAAGCAGAGTGGCGCCCATGTTATTCACTGCCCGCATTCCAATTTGAAACTGGCCAGCGGATTTAGCCCGGTTAAACGGCTGATTGACGAAGGAATAACGGTAGCAATTGGCACTGACGGTGCGGCCAGCAACAACAGCTTGGACATGTTTGCCGAAATGCGTACAGCCGCCATGCTCGCCAAGGCCGTTTCCGGCGACGCGTCTGCATTTGGTGACTGGCAAGCACTTGAAGCGGCCACGCTGAGCGGTGCTAAAGCCCTCGGCCTAGACAGCAAAGTAGGCTCACTGGAAGTCGGCAAGCAAGCTGACATTATCGCTATCGCCCTTTCAGCTCTTGAACAACAGCCCCTGTATCGACCTATTTCACAACTCGTTTATACCGCCTGCGGACATCGGGTAACCCACAGCTGGATCAATGGCCGACAAGTACTGGCCGATCGTCAACCTAGCTATTTAAACCTGAGCAATCTGAAAGACAAAGCAGAACAGTGGCGCAATCGTATAAACCCAGAATCCACCTCGACTTAAGGCCAACAGTCCGTGACTACAAACCATTCACACAACAGCACAAACAGCACCGACGTTCACCTAAACGTCGATAAAACCGAAATTGCGAAATTTGAAGCGCTGGCTCATCGCTGGTGGGACAAAGACAGTGAATTCAAACCACTGCACGCCATCAACCCTTTGCGAGCGAATTATATTGACTTGCACTCGCCTGTCGCGGAAAAAATCTTATTGGATGTTGGCTGCGGCGGCGGTATTCTCTGTGAAGCCATGGCGCAGCGCGGCGCCATTGTCAGCGGAATTGACATGGGAGAAGCCCCTCTGTCAGTAGCCAACCTGCACAAACTTGAATCCTCCGTAGAGGTAGATTATCGACAGTGCACCGCGGAAGAATTAGCCGATCAGGAACCAGAAAAGTACGACATTGTCACCTGTCTGGAAATGCTGGAACATGTGCCCGATCCCGGATCAGTCATTCAAGCTTGCGCACGACTGGTGAAACCTGGCGGTCATGTGTACTTTTCAACGATTAATCGCAACCCTAAAGCCTATGCGCTGGCCATTGTCGGCGCAGAATATATTCTGCGACTACTGGCCAAAGGGACTCACGACTACGACAAATTCATTAAACCCTCCGAAATGGCACAATGGATTCGAGACTCAGGATTAACCTTAGGCGACATGACAGGACTGACATACAACCCACTGACAAAACACTATCGACTCAATCGTAACGATGTCGATGTCAATTATTTAGTTCACGCTCACAAACCGAAATAGAATGCCAACGCCCACCCAACTTCAAGCTGTATTATTCGACCTCGACGGCACCCTGCTCGATACCGCTCCCGACTTTGCCGTAGTGCTAAACCAGCT
>CAYNZI010000018.1:0-13493 GCA_964401565.1 uncultured Spongiibacteraceae bacterium | reverse complement strand
CCAAGGTATCAAAAGCAATCTTTCCCGCTCGTCGCATCAGCGTAAAACCAGGGATATTTTCCTGTTCAATGGCGATACGATCTAACTCGCGCACCTGTTGCGCCCGATACAAGCTGGCCGGCAGTTTCTGTTGAGTATTATGTCTTTCCATTTAAAGATTACCCTATACTAGTGTCACCCCCAATTATAGGTGAAGCGACACACAACTACGATGACCATTAGCAATGACCAGACAAGTATAAGGCCGCCCGAGCTGGTCTCTACTATTCGCCAATGGGGGCGAGAACTGGGATTTCAACAGATTGGTATCAGCGACATTGACTTAACTGAACACCAACAACACCTGAGTCACTGGCTGCAGAAAAACTTTCACGGCAATATGCAGTATATGGAAAGTCACGGTGAAAAACGGTCGCATCCTGAGCAACTGTTACCGGGAACCCTGCGTGTAATTAGTGCGCGAATGGACTATTTACCAGACACCGACGACATGGAGGAGGTACTGGCAGA
Source organism: uncultured Spongiibacteraceae bacterium (assembly GCA_964401565.1). Lineage (GTDB taxonomy): Bacteria > Pseudomonadota > Gammaproteobacteria > Pseudomonadales > Dasaniaceae > Oceanicoccus. Next base: position 12,983 of record CAYNZI010000018.1, on the reverse strand, counting down.
CAAAAACCTCGCCTATATTTCCCGTTATGCCCTGGGGCGGGATTATCACAAACTGATGCGGAAACGATTGGCAAAGCTGGCAGACAAGATCGCCGCCATTGCAGGGCCACATAACTATCGGGCCTTTGTCGATAGTGCTCCGATACTGGAACGAGCGCTTGCGGAAAAATCAGGGCTGGGTTGGATTGGGAAAAACACCATGCTGATCAATTCACAGGCTGGCTCCTGGTTTTTTCTTGGTGAAATATACACAGACCTGCCACTGCCTCCCGACCCGCCCCAACAACAAACACACTGTGGCAGCTGTACAGCTTGTATCGATGACTGCCCAACTGGCGCTATTGTCGCCCCCAATCAAGTCGACGCACGGCGCTGCATTTCATATTTAACCATTGAGCTACGCACCAGTATTCCGGAACATTTACGGCCGCTGATGGGTAATCGTATCTACGGGTGTGACGACTGCCAACTGGTCTGCCCTTGGAACAAGTTCGCAGAATCGACGGGAGAGGAGGACTTTCAGCCCCGCAATGATCTGCAATCATCACAGCTGGTCGACCTATTTGCCTGGAGTGAAGAGGAATTCTTACGACGAACGGAAGGCTCTGCGATCCGGAGAATCGGTTATGAATGCTGGCTGCGAAATATTGCTGTCGCTCTGGGGAATGCACCGGAAAGCCCTGCCGTTATAGCGGCGCTGCACTCACGATCAAACCATAATTCAGCACTGGTACGTGAACACGTCGAGTGGGCTTTGCGCTCGCATCAAATCTAGCTATCGGCAGGCATGTCGCCCTTGATAAATACCTCTCGATAATATTTCAACTCTTCTATCGATTCGCGAACATCGTCGAGCGCCAGGTGTGTACCCTTTTTCTTGAAGCCGCCATTGATATCTGGACGCCAGCGACGCATGAGTTCTTTTAAGGTACTGACATCCAAATTACGATAGTGAAAATAAGCTTCCAGTTCAGGCATATACTTCACCAAAAAACGACGGTCCTGGCCTATGCTGTTTCCGCATATGGGAGAGGCGCCCTCAGGAACATGCTGACGCAGAAAATCCAGTGTTTGCTGCTCTGCATCGCGATCAGTAATAGCACTCGTCTCAACCCGCCGAGTTAACCCGGAACTGCCGTGGTGAGAGGTATTCCATTCATCCATAGCACTCAATATTTTTGGGCTTTGATGAATCGCCAGCACCGGGCCTTCGGCAATCGTATTGAGATCACTATCCGTTACGATCGTTGCAATTTCGATGATATGGTCAGTCTCAGGCTCCAAGCCCGTCATTTCCAAATCGATCCAGATCAGGTTTAAATCCTTGTTGCTGTCACTAGCTGGCATAAATAATTCCACTATTAATAAACAGAGAGGCTAAGATAGGGGTAAGTGTAGCAAAATTGCTGCGACCTCCTAGCAATTGAACCATAAATGACTAACCAAACCACTGAATGAGCAAACGTAAACTCACTCGTCGGCAAGCCTGGCGCGTTAAAAAAATTCAATCTGAACGCACAGAACGAGCCAACAAACGTGCCGGGATTATTGACCAGCAACTGACTGAGGGTGAGCTAGGTGACGAGCAGCAGGGGCTGATCATCGCGCACTATGGCAATCAGGTCGACGTGGAATGTCGGCAAGGCGCAGACACGGGTGAAGTAGTTCGCTGTCATATGCGAGCCAATCTCGATACCTTGGTAACAGGCGATCAGGTCATTTGGCGAGCCGGTAACCCGACAGGGGTAATCGTCGCCAATTTACCGCGCGAGTCAGTTCTATCCCGGCCGGACTCCCACGGCCAATTGCGGCCGGTGGCAGCCAACATTGATTACATCGTCATTGTCGTTGCACCTTTGCCCGTGCCCCATGCCAATCTTATTGATCGCTATCTCGTAGCGGCCGAGTCAGTTGATATTAAACCGTTGATTTTACTTAATAAAACTGACCTTCTTGATGGAAAAAATAGCGACTCAATCAGCGACTTATTATCCATTTACCCAAGTCTCGGCTATCAGGTACTGCAAGCATCAACCAAAAGTGAAGACGGCCTCGCCGAGCTGAAAGCACTGCTTAATAATCATACCAGCGTCTTTGTTGGCCAATCGGGTGTCGGCAAGTCATCACTCATTAACGCCTTGCTTCCCGGCGTCAATATCAAAGTAGGCGAGCTTTCAGCAGCACACGCCACGGGAATTCACACCACCACCACCGCTAAACTCTTCCATATACCCGATGGTGGTGATCTGGTGGACTCTCCTGGAATTCGAGAATTCGGTTTGTGGCACATGGACCGGGAACAAGTACTGGACGGTTTCATCGAGTTCCGCCCGTTTATCGGTGGCTGCAAATTTCGCGACTGTAAACACCAAAGCGAACCCCATTGCGAATTGCTAGCCGCCTTAGAGCGAGGTGATGTCAGCGAGCGGCGGCTAGCAAGCTTTGAATCAATTGCCAACTCACTGGAACTGCTGTAAATAAACGCTCTAGTCATTGCCATCAAAGATGGCTGATAAATCCCGACGGCTGGGCTGCGTCCATCCTCGTGCTGACTCGCTGTGCGTAGTACAATTCCAGACAAGTGATTTAGAGATAGAATAATTATGGTTCTTCCATTACTCATACAACCAGAACAACTGGAAAATATTCTAGCATCCGGTAACAACGAATACCTTATTCTCGATACCAGCAGTACAGCGAATTATGAAAAACATCACGTTCCCGGGGCTATTCATATAGAACCCAAGTCCCTGCAATGTGGCGCACCGCCAACACCGGGGAAAATTCCCAGTGATGAACAGCTTACTGCGCTATTCTCCTCGGTCGGCTTGCACCCTGACAAACATGTCATTGTTTATGATGATGAAGGTGGCGGCTGGGCCGGTCGACTGATCTGGACACTGGATGTGTTAGGCCACCAACATTATTCCTACGTCGATGGTGGACTGCAAGCCTGGGTCAATGAGGGTCATCCGACAGAATCCACGACCAATCAGGCTATCGCCACCCATTATGTCGTCAATATCAACCGGCAGCCCATTGCCGAAATTGAAGATATAATCCCCAATCTGGGCTCCGAGAATTTTGCTATTTGGGATGCCCGTTCGGCCGGCGAACACACGGGGGAGAAAGTACTCGCCAAAAAGGGAGGCCATATTCCCGGTGCGGTTAATATCGATTGGCTGGAATTAATGGACCCTGAGAGAAACTTGCGCATGGTCGATTTAGAAAAGTTACAACAACGCCTGAATACAGCAGGCCTAACCAAAGACAAACACATTGTCACTCACTGCCAAACTCACCACCGCTCAGGACTCACCTACCTGGCAATGAAAGTATTGGGGTACGCCACGATAAAAGGCTATCATGGTTCTTGGTCCGAGTGGGGCAACCTCGACAACACGCCTATTACTAATTTAACGCTTGATGAAACCTGAAAAAGTTATGGATACCCTCTTTATATTTTTCCAACACATGGTGCCACAGCACCTACTGTCACGCCTTGCGGGAGCTATCGCTGAAAGTGAATGGCCCTGGTTAAAAAACACGTTCATCAATTGGTTTATCCAGCGCTATCAAGTTGATATGAGTGAAGCGGCGGGGCCAGACGCCTCCAGTTACAATAACTTCAATGCTTTTTTTACCCGCCAGTTAACATCGGGCGCCCGGGACATTGTCGAAGGAGCCACGTCTATTGCCTGCCCTTCTGATGGTGCTATCAGTCAGCTCGGAGATATCGAGCAAGGACGGATTTTTCAAGCTAAGGGGCAAACCTATAGCCTCACAGAATTACTAGGGGGTGACGACTCGATGGCCAGCAAATTTGATAACGGGAAATTTGCAACCGTATACCTGTCACCGAAAGATTATCACCGCGTCCATATGCCTCTATCTGGCACGCTGGAAAAAATGATCTACATTCCCGGCGACTTGTTTTCCGTTAACACCGTCACTGCAGAAAATGTACCGCGGCTATTTTCTCGCAACGAGCGAGCTGTCTGTATTTTTTCTACCGACTACGGACCCATGGCAGTAATTCTTGTGGGCGCAATGATTGTTGCCGGTATCGAAACCGTATGGGCAGGCCAAGTAGCGCCGGTAAAACGGACCATTAGTACGTTCGATTACCAGTCTAAACCGGAAACTATTAGCCTTGATAAAGGCGCTGAAATGGGGCTTTTTAAATTGGGATCCACTGTAATCGTATTATTTGGTGCCGATGCCATTCAGTGGGAAAGCGGTTTTTCTGCTGGTAGTGCGACTCGAATGGGTGAGCTTTTAGGCGTAGCAAATAGCCCTTAGCCACTCGCAAAAAAGGTTGGTACATTTCCACCAAAAATATCTACCAGCTTATTTTATGGCAATGATTTTCTATCTATCATACGAGCTCCCATTTATTTCAAATACAACTGATCCATATAAATGGTAGTTTTGGTCTTTTCAGCAATCACAAAAAAACCCACCTGTTCAATAGCCGATAAATCCATCGCCCTGCTCGCCGGTGCACCGGCAATATCGTGTAAATCTATTTCAAGATGATTCCATCCCGGCTTTAACGAGAAGCTTCGATTGAATCGGTCCTGAAACAACTGATTGCTACGACCATGTTGTTTGTCGTGAATACGCAGCGTAAGCGATAGGCTTGACGACTCGGCATTAAACAGCTCGACAGATAATGAATGAAAACGACTCCAGTCGCCCTCGAAGTAGCCCATAGATATACCGGAATACTGCTCAGTGCCCAAATCGACTCGCAGCGAATGATCACCATGAATCGCGTGTTGATTCGACCGAGAAAAATGGGCACTGCCAGACCATCGATCCAACTCACCGCTAGACTCAAAACTCGCCAGCATTGGAAAAGTATGCCGTGAATGCTGCTCATCATAAAATGTCATCAATAGTGAAAACACTGGCAGCGCTATTAACAACAATACCAACCCCTTGGCCATCAACCGTCTCCCGCGACGGAGCTCGTTTCGACGCGGAGACAAGAAAACAACAGCAACTATCGCACCTAACAAATTTCTGCCCACATCTCCGATGTCAGGCTCTCGCTGGATACTGTACTGAACAAGTTCAATAACAATACCTGTAACCAGTGCAAATAATCCAACCCAAAAGAGCTGCCTCGAAAAAGACCTGCTGGCAATAGCAGGCACTCTTGTGATCAGTAGTAAACCCACTGCCGCGAAAAAAACAATATGCCCGAAATTCCACAGCTCCCTGAATGACCGTGACGAATAGTAATCAGGACCACTAATAAAAAAAAACGGAAATAGAATGGTAACGACCAATACTGGCAACCACTTAAAACGATTCACTTTTTCTCCGTCGGTGCATTCACATCTAAGTTGTCATTCGTATCTAACAGGCGATTAATAGCGGTCAGTTTGTCTTCAATTATTTTACCCGGCATTAAAATCGACGAGCTGGACCACTGTACCGCGTACCACAATAGTTCCAGGTAGGCGTACGTGATTCGACAGCACCGGAGACGATACAGCTCAGCAGCGGAGGGGGCGCAACCGAGATAATCGCTGAGCAATTGTTTTTCAAAAAATGGGGTAAGCCTGTGACCTTCAACGACCACGGCCAGATCGAAATAGGGATCACCCATCGCCGCGTACTCCCAGTCAATAGCTACCAGCCTATCATTGTCAGCGACAACTATATTTTCAGCTAACAAATCATTGTGACAGAGACAAAATTTTCGATTTTCATTCTCTGCTAATGCCATATAAACTTGCACTTTCTGCGTAACAGCCCGGAGCTTTTCTCCCAATTTTCCATCGGCATCAATGGCCTGCCAATACCTGACCGACTTACTCCTAACATCCATGACGCGTTCAACGCCATCAAGTTGATGCATAGTTTTTAGCAGCGCAGCTATCCGAGAAATATTATCAGCTCTGCACGACCAATCGCTTTGCCAGAGATCGCCATCGACAAACTTGGTAACAAGAAATCTATCAGCGGGGTCGGCATAGACCAATTCTGGCGCTATCCCCATTTTTCCCACAGATTGCAGTATGTCAATTTCTGCCTTCCGATCCAAATCCAGATGCTCACTATTGCTCGCATTTATACGCAACACATAATGTGTGCCTTGCGATTGTAATAAATAGCTTCTATTGGTCAGCCCTCCCTGCAGCGGCCGAATAAGGCTAACGCTGTGCCCACACCAAATAGAACAGTAATCGGAAAGAGACTCTCGAAGATGCGCGACCTGCTGATCAACTCGGCTATTCATAACTAAGCGCTGGTTTCGCTCGATAAAGCGCACGCCAATGGAAATAGCCTAAGACAGCAATCACAATATATACAACAAATAGAAGCGCGGTGAAATATAGACCTCTATCGATATAGAGGTAAATAGACACGCCATCAATAAGCAACCAATACAACCAGTTTTCCAATACTTTATGAGCGACCATATACGTAGTTATAACAGCGCCCCAAGTCGTCAATGAGTCGAGGTAAGGTAGCGCGGCACTGGTGTTTTCTTCCAGTAAATATCCCGAAATAAAAACCAACAAACAAACGGAGATTGCAACAACGCCATGTCGACCAGGCGACCAAACCTGAATACTCACTTCATCGTTGTCACCACTGCGCAATCGCCACTGCCACCACCCGTAAATGGCCATTGCTAGATAGTAAAGCTGTAATACTGATTCCATCAGTAGATTGATATTCCAAAACAGGAAAATATAGATCAACGTACTGGCAAATGCGGCGTACCAGCATTCAATTCGCTCCTGCACAGCCAACAGCAAATATACAAGCGCCAATATTACCGCTACCACTTCCCAGCCTGACACTTGCGCACTCGCTGAAGTCAGGAGGGAAACCAGAGACTCAACAGTCATTATGGTGACGGACTCAAATCGCCTTGGATGAACTTGCAAACAAAGACAGCGCGGCCAAACTCCTCATAAGATCGACGTATTTCATCTCGCATCACATTCATTAGAAAATCATACTCACCAAATATTTGTGTACTCATGGTATTGGTTAACACCTTCAATTCGGGATACGTGTTTACCCGATCAATGAAAGATTGGATAGCTGGAATGTATTCATCTTTGAGTGGATACATACTAACTTCGACTGATACGTCCATTACTTTCCCCTAAAATGTATAACTGGCAGTGACGCCATAAATACGCGGCTCACCAAATTGATAGTATGCTTCATTTGTTGCGTAATTTGGCGGCGTATTAGCGAAGTAAAAACCTCTAAGTTGATAGTCCTCACCCCCTAAGTTTCGACCCCATAGTGAAACGCGATAGTTATCATCGCTATAGTTTAATGAGGCGTGAATCAACTCGTAACTATCCGACTGCTGATTGTGTGAATTCGAAAAGTAGAATTTATCTTTGCCGTCTACTTCTACCGTCACGCTGTAGTTATTCATGAAACTGTACGAAGCTCCAACATTGAACTGATATTCAGGTGCGTGTGCTTGCGATCTGCCACTCTGGTTGAGCGCGCCGTCTGAGTTCACATCATCGACGATGAGTGTTCCCAATTCTGTATCGAGAATACCGACATTGGCAAATAGTGTGAGTTCAGGCAGTAGTTGCCACTGCGCCTCAAATTCAACGCCTGAGTTCTTACCATCATCAACATTATCAATGTAATCGCGCCACTCCGCAGGTGGAAACAGCACCGACGCTTTAGCTTGCATGTCCTTGCGATCCATGTAAAAAGCAGACACCGATAACGACAGTGTACTATCGAGATACCAGCCCTTGATTCCCGCTTCATAATTAAGCAGCGCTTCGGAATCAAATGCCGCCCGAGCCGTCAGGAATTCAGCTATTTCAGGGTCAGTCGACGAATCATTCAACACCTTGGCAATAGCCTGTCCGTTAACTCCGCCACCCTTGTAGCCACGGTTAGCGGAAATGTAAACTAGAACATTCTCTTGCCATTGATATTCGAGCACTATCTTCCCGCCCCACAGGTCGTCATCCGGATCAGCGGTCACACCAGCATTGTCGAAATAATCCAGTTGATACTGCTCCCATCGACCACCGACAATCAAGTTCAGACGCTCGCTCAATGACCACTCCAACTCACCGTATAGAGCCAGGCGCTCGGTATCTGTTTGGCTACTAAACGTCTCGTAGCCACTGAAATTATCACCACTGGTTGCATCCAGAGATACCTCCCGGTCATACCAATACAACCCGAACACCCATGACGCACCCAACAAGCTGGCATCCTCAGCTGACAGCAACCGAATATCTATACCTGTCGATTCCCGGTCGCGCACATTATTTTCACGCCCGCGATATCCTAGTTCAGCCAAGTTCCCCCAGTCCCAATCAAATCCATAGTCCAGATTGGAACTCTCCCCAAAAATATTCACCTTCACGTCAAACCCGGAAAACCCTTGCCACAAAACATCAGCAGAAATCGATGTGGTTTCTTGCCGGTCATGACCGGGGTCATCGGTGGGAATGTCACGAGTATTGTAATAGGAAAACGCATTATAGCCGTTGTCGGCATCAACCAAATAAGCCGATAGATCAATCGTTAAGTCGTCCGAAGCCAGCCAACGCAAAGACACCCTTGCCAGCTTCTCATCGATATTATTGGTATCGTCCTTCGCAAGAAAATCGTTCTCGATGTAGCCATCACTGACATTTGATTGCAAAGAAACTCGACCCAACCACTGGTCTTTCACCAGTGGCCCGCTGAGCACAAGACCCAGTTTTTTCTAACCGTAATCACCAATACCCGCCGTAATGGATCCCTCAAAAACATCCGTGGGCCGATTGGATCGAATATTAATGGCTCCTGCCAAAGCCGATGCGCCAAAACGAGTCCCCTGAGGCCCCCGCATGACTTCGACCTGCTGAACATCCATCAGCCCACCCGCCAAGCCAATACCGCTAAGGTCGACACCATCGACAATCAAAGCGACCGACGAGTCCAGCGGATCTTTAAATTGACTGCGCTCTCCAATGCCTCGTATTTGGACGAAACGCCCTCGGGAGGCACCTGCTGAAAAATTCACGTTCGGTGCGATATTAAGAATGTCTTCAATATGAAGTGCATCTCGTCGCTCAATGGCCTCAGTTGAGATAACGCTGATACTGCTGCCAATTGAATGAACCTCGGCGCCGCGAAAATCCGCCGTCACAACAATTTCAGGAATAGCCGTGGGTACGCTTTCAGCGCACACCACTGAAGAGACGAATAGGGGAATGCACACGCCAACAGCGCGAGCAAAGGATTTGTGAATAACTAGCTTCATGTGGTTCTCTCTCGTTATCTTGCAGTAAGCAAGCATTGAAATGAAAGAGACCCGGTGACGACGTCAAGATCGGTTGGGGACACCTATTCCTACGCCGGTATTAACCGGATCAGGTTCAAGGGTTCGCTATTGATCGACAATAACAAGCCGATCAAAACATCTCAGGCAAAAGCCACCCCTTAGGTTTGCGAGCGCAGTATATACAGCTACCTCATGAATAACCACAACAAACAATCTTTGAGATTGAACCGTAGTTATTTTATGCTGAACCTACATACATCACTAGAGAGCAGAAGGAACATTTATGGAAAATATCAATGAGAATATGGACATCATTATTGCATTAGCTGTGCAGTACGGCTCTAAACTAGTATTAGCGCTAGCGATATTACTGGTAGGTTGGTGGCTAATCTCTCGCATGCTCAACCTAATGGACAAGGCGATGGATAAGCACGGTGTCGAGACAACGCTGCAACGCTTTCTATTGAGCTTTTGCAATATTGGCGTGAAAGCGCTACTGCTCATTATTTTTGCATCAATGATTGGCGTTGAAACCACCTCACTGATTGCCGTGATGGGTGCTGCAGGGCTCGCGGTTGGACTGGCATTGCAAGGTAGTTTGTCAAATTTCGCGGGCGGTGTACTGATTCTGTTTTTCAAGCCCTTTAAATCGGGCGATGTGATTGAAGCTCAAGGGTTTGTTGGCATCGTTGAAGAAATTCAGATATTCAACACGATTATCAAAACCATGGATAATCAACGGGTATATATTCCCAACGGTATGCTATCAAACAGCTGCGTGAAAAATATTTTTGTTGAAGCCACTCATCGAGTTGATATGACTTTTGGCATTGGCTATGGCGACGACATTCTGCACGCCAAAAAGGTTTTGCACGATGTAATGGATGCAGACAGTCGTGTTTTAAAAGATCCCGCTGCCGACATTTTTGTCGCCGAGCACGCGGATAGTTCGGTAAATTTTGTAGTGAGACCCTGGTGTAAGTCCGAGGACTATTGGCCCGTGTATTTTGGCACCATAGAGGCCGTGAAGTTAGCCTTTGATAGGGAAGGTATTACTATTCCGTTCCCACAGCGAGATGTACATTATTTCCCTCAAGCTGCCAGCAAATAACATTACACGTATTTCTACCCTCGACTTATCGGCGGGTGATAAATTATTTGCACCACAGTACCATCCGGATCCAGACAGTAAAAACTTCGGGCGCCATCTCTATGAGTTTTCGGCTCATTTTTAATCCGAACACCCTGCTCTTTTAAGAATTCATGCCACTGATTCACCTGTTCAACTTTATCAATAATAAAGCCTATGTGATCCAGTCTCTGCGTCGCCGCTGGGCGCTCTTCACCGCTATAGCGATGTAGTGCCAGATTATCATTGCCCGATGTCAAATAGACATTATCGGCGTCCGGCTCCCATTCGATGGTCATACCTAGAAGCTGCGTATAAAAAGCCACAGTTTCATCAAATTTCGCAACAAATAGCGCTACGTGACGCATTCCTGCTGTTGGGGCTGGACGCTTAATATCAACTGACATAATAAAACCCTTTTCTATCCATGTTTACGCTTCGCTCGCGGTATCTATAATTTGGTAACTATGGGTCACCTTAACACCCGCAGCCTCCATCATTATTGATGCAGAGCAATACTTTTCCGCCGATAGACTAACCGCTCGCTTCACCTGTGCCTCTTTCAAACCAGGCCCGGTGACAACAAAATTCAAATGAATGTCGGTAAATACGGCGGGCACCGCATCTGCACGCTGAGCAACCACTTCAACAACACAGGCATCAACCTGCTGTCGCGACTTTTTCAGCATACTGAGTACGTCGAACGAGGCACAACCACCGAGCCCCATGACCAGCATTTCCATCGGCCGCGGCCCCAAATCCCGACCGCCGTGATCCGGAGGGCCATCCATGACAACGCTATGCCCTGAACCTGACTCTGCGGAAAAGCTAACACCATCAACCCATTTAACCGTTGCTTTCATTGATTCATTCACTTTTAGTCGTTTAGGCCCGTATTACCGGCCTCGAAAGGGAGGCCAGCTTAGCATATTCAGTCGGTCTGCCAAGTTATCGAGCAATCATTACAGTCAACAACAAACAACAATGACCAAGAACTAGCGAAACGGGAAATTTGCGACCATACTGAATGATAGAAAAGATACTATTTATATTTCCGTTGGTACTACTTGTAACCGTATGAGGACAATCCGTTGGTCAGTCTAGCCCTAAGCCCCCACATAGAAAATGTCGACGAATTTTTAAGCCATTGCCATCGGCGTCGCTACCCAGCAAAAAGTACGCTGATATATGCAGGCGACACCAGTGATTCTCTCTACTACCTCATGGAGGGCTCCGTTACCGTTATGATTGAGGATGACTCCGGCAAAGAGATTATCGTTGCCTACCTTAACAAAGGTGATTTTTTCGGTGAAATGGGGTTGTTTGACGACCAACAAAATCGCAGTGCCTGGGTAAAATCCAAAAGCCCATGTGAAGTGGCGGAAATCAACTATGCAAAATTCCATGAACTAAGCAAAACCAACCCTGAATTCTTATTCGCCGTTGGCACTCAAATGGCTAAAAGTCTTCGCGACACGACGCGTAAAGTGGGTGATTTGGCATTTTTGGATGTCACTGGACGTGTTGCCCGTACACTTCTAGATTTATGTAAACAACCAGACGCAATGACCCACCCCGATGGGATGCAGATTAAAATTACCCGTCAGGAAATTGGTCGCATTGTCGGTTGCTCTCGAGAAATGGTTGGCCGTGTTCTAAAAACGCTTGAAGAACAGGGCCTGGTGGAAGCCAAAGGGAAAACCATGGTGGTATTTGGCACACGGTAACAAATTGGACCTTTCAGTTTTGGCAGCCTTATCGCAAGGCTGCCAGAGATACACAAACGAAACTCACTGCATTCTCACACTCGTTTAGAAAAACAGCTCTCGTAATTTTTCTCCTGGTTGCTCTGCTCGCATAAACGTCTCTCCAACCAAAAAACTATTCACCCCATGCGCTCTCATTGCAGCCACATCATCATGTGTTTGAATGCTGCTTTCGGTCACAACAATACGATTATCTGGCACAAAGGGTAGCAAATCAAACGTCGTATCCAATGATGTTTCGAAGGTGTGCAAGTTACGGTTATTAATGCCAACCAGCGTATTATCGAGCATCAATGACCGCTCCAGTTCGTGCTTATTGTGTACTTCAACCAACACGTCCAAACCCAGCTCTTTTGCCGCCGCATCCAACTCAGCCATTTGTTGATCTTGCAAACAGGCAACGATTAATAGAATACAATCAGCACCAATAGCCCGAGCCTCAACGACCTGGTAGGGATCGACAATAAAATCTTTTCGTATCACCGGTAACGAGCAAGCATTGCGAGCTAACTGTAAATACTCTTCACTGCCCTGGAAAAAATCTCTATCGGTCAGAACAGACAAACAGGCAGCACCCCCTTGCTGATAACTGACTGCTATTGCCGCGGGATCAAAATTTTCCCGAATAACACCTTTGCTCGGTGATGCTTTCTTGGCCTCGGCAATGACTGCCGATTGGCCGGCTGCTAGCTTGGTTTCAATCGCATGTACAAAACCGCGACAAGAAGACTGATTAACGAGCGTAGACTGAAGAGCACTGATCGATATCTTTGCCGAACGCTCTGCGACTTCTTCG
>CAYNZI010000017.1:0-13598 GCA_964401565.1 uncultured Spongiibacteraceae bacterium | reverse complement strand
CTCCCGGGAAATATGGCGTCCTTGGTGCCCACTTTATCTTTTCTGCAACCGTCGAGGAAGAATTCTCACGTGCGGGATGAGCATCCATAGCGAGCAAGAGAAGTGTTCATTCCGACATAGTTGCACCCTATATTCTCAATAATGGTTCAGAAGAACAAAAACAAAAGTACCTACCTAAAATGGTCAGCGGTGAGTATGTCGGCGCTATTGCAATGACAGAGCCCGGCACAGGATCCGATTTACAAGGTATACGTACCTCAGCTAAAAAGGACGGCGAGAACTACCTTATTAGTGGTTCGAAAACGTTTATTACAAACGGCCAACACTGCGACTTCGTTATTACGGTCGCCAAGACCAACACAGAGGTAGCCGGATCGAAAGGCACATCCCTTTTTATTGTTGACACTGATAACGCCGGCTTTAGTCGTGGCCGCAACCTTGACAAAATTGGCCAGCATTCTGCAGATACTTCTGAGCTCTTTTTCGATCAGGCATCTGTGCCAGCCAGCGCCATTCTTGGCCAGCTCGATGGCGGCTTTGCGGTACTAATGAACGAGCTGCCCAGGGAACGGCTGATTTTGTCCATCGGCGCAATATCAGCTTGTGAAGGTATTTTAGATTGGACAGTCGAATACACCAGCGAACGAAAAGCCTTTAAACAGACAATCAGTAGTTTTCAAAATACCCGCTTTCGCGTCGCAGAAATGACAACAGGAACTCGGGTCAATCGCTCTTTTGTCAATGAATGTATTGATCTTTATAGCAAAGGCGAGCTGGATACAGCAACAGCGAGTATGGCAAAACTATCTACCACCGAATTGCAGGGTCGCGTTGTCGATGGCTGTCTGCAATTATTCGGTGGCTATGGGTATATGGTGGAATATCCTATCGGCCGAGCTTTTGTTGATGCTCGTGTCCAAAGGATATACGGAGGAACATCTGAAATTATGAAAGAAATTATCAGCCGATCAATCTTTGGCCGCTAACTTAAATCAAGTTAGGTCAGCAATAAATAACACAATCCGGAGATCACCACGGCACCCAAAATATTCAGCACAAAGCCCTCCAGGGCCATTTGCTGAGTAGTGACGCAGCCGCTCCCATAAATAATACTGTTAGGCGCTGTCGCCACCGGCAGCATGAAAGCACAACTGGCACTTATTGCAGCCGGAACCATCAACAACCGCGGATCGACCCCTGCAGCCAGCGCGGCTGCAGCTAACACCGGCATCAACAGGACTGTGCTGGCCGTATTGCTAGTCGCCTCAGTGAGAAATGTGACACCCAAGCATAAAACGAGCATCATCAGAATCAGTGGCCAGCTGGCCAATACCGCCAACGAATCTCCCACCATCGTGCTCAGACCCGAAGCGACAAAACCTTTAGCGAGGCAGATACCGCCACCAAATAGCAACAAAACGCCCCAGGGAATACTTGCCGCCGTGGGCCAATCGAGTAATTTTTCACCTCGGCCATTAGGCACCACAAACATAAGAATAACAGCGGTCAACGCTACCGATGCGTCATTGGCGTTTACACCAAGCAACTCTGTCCAGCCTCCAAAAGGCTCTTTGCGGGTTATCCACGCCAGCGCCGTCAGTGCAAAAATGATCAAAACCCTACGCTCGTCAACTCTCCATTTACCAACCTCGGGCAAATGAAAGCCACCGCGATACGTCAGCGAACGGGTTAGCCACCAACCGGCAATCGGCACCATTACTAAGACAACAGGCACCCCCCAAGTCATCCATTCGGTAAAACCGACAGATCTTCCCGCCTGTTCCTCGTAGACCTGCATAAACACCAAATTGGGAGGCGTACCTATCGGGGTGCCTATACCCCCAATACTGGCTGCATAGGCAATACCAAGCATCAATGGCGCGGCAAGACGCTTGTCGTCTACCTTCTCCAATACAGCCAAGGCTACCGGCAGTAACATCAGTGTGGTCGCCGTATTAGAAATCCACATGCTCAACACAGCAGACGTTGCCATGAAACCAAAGACCAGCTGGCGACTGCTATTGCCACCGAAAAGACCGATCATTCCCAGCGCTATACGCCGATGCGCGCCACTGCGCTCCATCGCCTTGGATATAATAAATCCCCCCAACAACAATAGAATCAAGGGGCTACCGTAGGCCTCCGCCACTTCATTTTTCGACAACACACCGAAACTTTGTAACATCGCCAACGGTATCAACGATGTCACAGGGATAGGTACTGGCTCAAATACCCACCACAATATGCAAAGAATAGTAATACCGGCCGTTATCGCAGCGTCACTTTCAAGCCCGGCCTGCAATAAAAAATAGTAAGTCAGCAATGCTACTATCGGACCTGCCAGCAACACCCAATCTTTAATTTGCTTCAACGTTGTCATTCCCGCATTTATTGTGTCGAGTCATTCCAAGCCGTGAATATAGCGCACTTGTTTATTGCGATTCCAGTTCACCGGCCGAGATAGGCCTATCTTAGTCTCGATCAGAGCTTTTTTGCCAACAAGCATGTAAGATCATTGCCAATGAGCCACTTACCATCACCACAATTAATAGACCGCTTTGGACGTCAGGTAGACTACGTCCGGTTGTCTGTGACCGATCGTTGCGACTTTCGCTGTATCTATTGTATGGCCGAAGAGATGACCTTCGCCCCGCGATCAGAAATTCTTTCCCTCGAGGAGATCGAACTGGTCGCCAAGGCTTTCGTCAGTCTGGGGGTTAAGAAAATCCGCCTGACCGGAGGAGAGCCTCTGGTACGGCACAACGTTATGTCACTGGTAGAAAATATTGGCTCGCTGGAAGCTCTCAACGAGCTGACACTGACGACCAATGGATCACAGCTCACCAAATACGCAGGGAAGTTACGGGATTACGGCGTCAAGCGAGTTAACATCAGCATTGATAGCTTGCAGCCACAACGATTCAAGAATATTACCCGCACCGGAGACCTCAATCAGGTTTTGGCCGGAATAGACGCTGCTTGCAGTGTTGGTTTCAAACGTATTAAGTTAAATGCCGTCATCCTCAAGGGTCGTAATGATGATGAAGTTATGGACCTGGTCAACTTTGCTGTCGACAAGAAAATCGACATTGCATTTATCGAAGAAATGCCACTGGGACTGATTGACGAGCACGATAGAGCGTTGAGCTTTTGTTCTAGCGACGAAATACGGGAACAGATATCGTCACGGTACACTCTCGCTGCCAGTGACGAGACAACAGCCGGGCCATCACAATATTACACGCTAGAAGACAGCGACACACGCATCGGCTTCATCTCTCCGCACAGCCATAATTTCTGCCATTTATGCAATCGAGTACGAGTCACCGTTGAGGGACGACTGCTACTGTGCCTGGGTAACGAACACTCTGTTGACCTGAGAGCAATCCTCAGAGCCCACCCCGGAGAAATGGAACCAATAACACAAGCCATCAAAGATGCCATGATCTTAAAGCCTGAACGCCACCATTTTGACCTCAACGACGAACCTCAAATCGTCAGATTTATGAATACGACTGGCGGCTAATATGCTAAGGTGGCCGGCTAAAATATCGAACGGATACCACGATGACCAAGACTTTAAGTAATACTTCCCCGCTAATGGAAGATACTGAGACGATCCGGTCAGGCTTTGACAGCCTGGGCTATATCGCCAGCAAAGATATTTCCACGGCTGTATATTTAGCCTATCACTTGGAAAAACCCATTCTTATTGAAGGGCCTCCGGGTGTTGGTAAAACCGAGCTGGCAAAAACGGTTTCGATGTATCTAAACCTGCCCTTGGTACGACTGCAGTGCTATGAAGGTCTTGATGAAGCGAAAGCATTGTATGAATGGAAGTACGGTAAGCAGTTGCTGTACACCCAGGTTCTGAAAGAACAGCTCGGCGATATCCTGAAAGGCGCCAAAGGCCTTTCCGAGTCGGTTGATCGTCTACATGAGTTTGGCGACATCTTTTACTCGGAAGATTTCCTGGAGCCACGACCGCTGCTGAAAGCAATGAGGGAAGAGAACGGTTCGGTTCTGCTAATCGACGAGATCGATAAAGCAGATTACGAATTTGAATCTATGCTGCTTGAGATATTGTCTGACTACCAAATTTCAGTTCCAGAGATTGGCACGATTAAAGCCGTATCTACGCCTATGGTGTTTCTCACGTCCAATAACACTCGCGATATTAGCGACGCGCTTAAACGTCGATGCCTACACCTTTACATTCCATTTCCCAATGGTGATCTGGAAAATCGTATTATCGATAGCCGTGTACCCGAAGCGTCTGACAAACTTCGCGACCAACTCGTTGAATTCATTCAGCAATTACGTGGACTGGACTTGAAAAAATCTCCGGCAGTCAGCGAAACTATCGACTGGGCAAGGGCATTAGTTTTACTTCACGCAGACAGCCTCAACAAAGAAGTGGTCGAACAAACGCTCAATGTTATTTTGAAGTTTGAAGACGATATCGAAACGGCCAAGAGCGAATTAGCCAGTCTGTTAAATTCCGTGAATAAAAATACCTGATCTCATGCAAACAAAACTTGTCAGTTTTATTGGCGCACTGCGCAAGCACGATGTAAGAATTTCTACATCAGAGACTCTCGACGCCATGCGGGTAATGGCGTTAATTGGCTATAGCGAGAGGGACACATTAAAAATGGCCCTCGCCAGTACGCTGGCTAAAACCAAAGAAGAGAAAGCGCTTTTCGATCACTGCTTCGAATTGTTTTACGGCGGCGAGCGCTTGAAAATCAGCCAAGCCAATCAGGACAATGATAAAGCTAACGACAAAGAAAATGCTGATTTCGATTTACAGCAGGAAATCGCCGATAATCCTCTTGTCAAAGAAGCCCTAGACTCACCGTTAGTTCAAATGCTAATGGAAAATGATCCAGCCAAACTGACGGCCGCGATGGCAAAAGCAGCCTCCGACGTTTCTATGGAAAAGCTGCGCTATTTTACTCAAACAGGCCAGTATTCACGCAAACTTTTGGAACAGTTAGACACCAGTCAAATTGACGACAGCATAGAAAAGCTACAGGGCATTCAGAACTCCACCGCTGACTTTGTTATCGATATATTGCAGAATCGCAAACAACAACTTCGCGAAATAGCCAAACAGCAAATTGAAGAGCACTTACTGTTAACCGCCAATGCAGAGGGGCGCAAACTGCAAGAAGACGTATTGCGTAGTGCCAAACTATCATCACTGGAAAGAAAACACTTCGACCAGCTACAAGAATTAGTTAGAAAATTGGCCAAGAAACTTTCTGCACGTCACTCACAGCGCATGCATGTTGAAAAACGTGGCAAGCTGGATGTCGCTAAAACCTTGCGAAAGAATGTTCATCTCGACGGCATCATGTTCGAAACCTACTGGAAAAAGAAACGCAAGGATCAGCCAAAAGTTATCGCTCTTTGTGATATCAGTAATTCTGTGGCTGCCTACGCAAAATTTTTGCTGCTATTCCTCTATAGCTTAAGTGACGTAATCCCCAAAGTAAGAAGCTTTGCCTTTTCCAATCGCACCGGTGAAGTCACCGATTTATTCAATCGATATGACGCTGCCCAAGCGACGGAAATGGCCTTTAAACAGTGGGGGCAAGGCTCCAGTGATTACGGCCAATCACTAGTAGATTTTGCTGATATTTGCCTGGATCAAATTGACAGTAATACGACTGTCATCATTCTCGGAGATGCGCGCAATAACTACGGTGAAGCTCGCCTCGATGTTCTTCAAAAAGTGTATAACCGCGCCAAAACAGTTATTTGGTTAAATCCTGAACGCCGCAGCCAATGGAACACTGGCGATTCAGAAATGCGCCGCTATCAAAGCGCTAGTCATTTCGCTACCGAGTGTCAATCACTGCAACAACTTGAAAGAATTGTAGACCAGCTACTGACACTAATTCGCTAATATTTTTCAGCCGAATCAGGCAGACACAAAGCGATTACAGCGTAAAAGAGATGCCATGAGTGAAGCACCCGCAGAAGCTCTCGGCGCCGACATTGGGATCGGCGCCGATGTTCTTGAAGAATCGAACAACAGTTATCTGGAAACCGTCTCTGAACTCGGTAACACGGAAGACATTACTGCGAGTCAAGATATCTATTCTAACAAGGGCGTACTGCTCCTTACGAAGGGTAGCCGGATAGACCGAAAAACCTATAGTACTTTAGTGAAACATCGCCTGAAAGATACCGTTGACAACTCCCTTGCTATGGAAGGTGCACTGTCTAACAACCAATTATATATTGACATCAAGACACAGCTGGAAACCTATCCTCCACTTGTGCAGCTTGCACAAGCTATCCCCAACCGTACGAATTTACAGCAGTGCCTACAGCATATTTTTCTCAACGATAAACTTAGAAACAAAGTCACCATCGCCAAGAAAGCCCACCCGGGCCTCTATACTCACAGCCTACGGGTTAGTATCGGTGCCGCAATTATGGGCTTCTCTCTTGGTTTATCGCGAGACGACTGTGATTGCTTAGCCACGGCAGGGCTAATTCACGACCTCGGTCATATGCATATGGATAGCTCGATATTGCAATCCAACCAGCTGCTTTTACCAAAACAAAAACAAATCATTTACGCCCACCCAGTCATTATGTACATGCTGCTGAAAGACAGCGATGCTTACCACCCAAAAGTTAGCATGCCAGTCCTTGAACATCACGAAAGAAACTGGGGAACGGGATATCCCCGCGGCATCTCGACTTACCACAGTAAATTAAGCGCGGTACTGGCAATGACAGAAATCATTGCATCGATGTCCGAAAAGCACAGTATTTCTCGCGTATTTACAGTACTCCGGTCCCACGACAATACTTTTGACAAAGATTTGATCTCAGCAATCGTGCGAACATCAAAGTATATGGCTCGGTCAATACCTGACGCCAAAATTGAACTGGAATTATCGACCGAGTATCTGACCCTAATTAACTCGATTTTGTCTGAATGGAACGCATGCTATCAACAGCTCAAGGGAGAGTTTGAAGACCACCCGCTACTGCAACGAATCAATGTCTGGATTAATAGTATTCGACAAGCCATTATTCGCTGCGGCATCGACTTGACCGCCGATCAGCCATTGGCGCTGTTTTCTGACGATCCACTGGCACTGCAGGAGATTCATTATCACCTGGACGAACTGCTACACACCCTTGGCGAAATTCTGGACAGCCTCGATCGTGAGCAGATAAAAAATCCCCATAGTATCGCTAACAGCAACCATTCACTCGCTACATGGATCGACAGACTGCAAGACGGCGTTCGGCAGTACAAATCAACTGTCGGACTATCTCTACAAGAAACGTAGACGTAGACGTAGACATTAAAACTGGAACACGTGCCCTGCCGCCTCTTTCAGCGAACAATCACAATAAATAACTTGATTTCAATTGCGCTTCACTCGTATTATTGGCTTCTAACCACTGTTAAAAAATGGTGGTCATCGTGGCAGTTTTACTCTTTAAAATTGTTTAAAAAAAGTCTGGGCGAAAACTACAATGACTACTTGGAACTACCGTGTCATTAAGAAATCCTTTGCGCCAGATCAAGATGCCACTTTTCAAATACACGAAGTTTACTACCATAATGATGGTCGTATTGACTGCTGGAATCATGTCCCGGTTGAACCGCTGGGAATCACTGAGCCAGGCTTGCGCAATGATGTCCAATCCTTTCTTGGCGCATTTAGACTACCCGTGCTAGAAGAGCGCTTTGTCAATGGCAGATCTTTATTGGCGGAAGAAAAACCAGTGAAACTGGATTCAAGCATACAAGAGGACTATATTAATAAAACCTCTCGCGCCTCCGGCTACATCAACCAAATTCTCGGCAACCATATACTGCTAAAACAAGAACCCAGCCTACGTCAAGCTTATGAAAAAGTTGACCAGGCATTGAAAGAATTACGGGAAGTTGTTATCCGCAACAGTAAATCTCACACAGAGTCCTCACAAATACCGACGGGATAGCCCATCCAAACCCAACCTATAAAGTAGCCAGGGAAAGACACCCAAGCCATGAATAGCATTAATAATTTTGTTAGAAAATCGGTATTGGGTGGACTATTGGTTGTCTTGCCTGCTGTCATTGTATTTTTTGCGATACGCTGGGCATTTTACACAGTGGCCGACATCATCCAGCCACTGGTAACGCCGCTGAACCATAAAATTAATGCCCCCGAGTTCATCATCGATATTTTGGTCATTCTGATGATATTAGCAGGCTGTTTCATAGTGGGTAACATTGCAGCGACAGGAACTGGGAAATGGCTACATGCCCGATTTGACAACACACTGTCAAAGCTCGCACCAGGCTATAACCTGGTAAAAGACATTATCCATCAAGTTCTGGGCAACGATTCAAACTCCCCTTTTTCAAAAGGTGACGTTGCCCGCGCCCGCCTGTTTGGGCCAGATATCGAAACCGAAGTGACAGGCATTGTTACCAGCCACCATGAAAACGGCTGGTATACGCTTTTTGTTCCCACAGGCCCCAACCCCACATCCGGAATGATTTATCATCTACCCCCGGAGCAAGTCATCATTTTACCTGCCGTTAAAGTCGATGAAGCATTGCGCACCATCATTGCCTGCGGAGCTGGCTCCGGAGAGTTATTCAGCCGTGATAGTTCGACGATTAATCCAGGAACTCGCTCAACGGACCATTGAAACTATTAATGACAATATTCAATGACCAAAAATGATCTTTCGCACTATCGTTATAGGCCATCAGGGAGAAACTTGTAGCATGACGTCACTATTTTCGGCCGAGTCACATCTGGCTTTAGTTAGCCCCGCAGGCATGAAACAATATCACAACGGGTATAATGAGGAATGACTCTACCCTCACCTCATATTTTCGAACTCACCGCCCTAATCGGTGACGACTGGCGATTGCTGGTCGATTTTTTCACAAAAGTCTACCTGAACAATTGTGATGACAACACGGCCAATATTAACAACAAACGACTACTCGACATACTCAGCAATAAGGACATCAACCACGCCGGAAGACTTGTCGACAGTGTCTGTGAAAACATAAATGCACGGGAGAACCTTAGCCATGAAAGTACGGCTATTTTGAAATTTACTGATCAGCTCGTTGATCAACACATCAGAAGCGGAAAACTCCACCCCCTCATTGGCGCACAACTAAAACGATTAAAGCCTGCCACAGCCAATGCACTCATCAATCAACAGATTCCCTGGGTAGATACACACGACGTTCTGACCACAACCGATTTACTTTATGCCAACACACTAGGCTGGCAACCTGAGCTGGGTAGAGCAGGAGATAAATTTTTCAAGCAGCTTTCAAACACCATTTCCGAACTTGAAAAAGATCCCAACAACCAACACAAACATCTTGATTCACTCGCCAGCTTTTTCAACAATGAAAAGAAACGTGTCGGCAAAGTCGAAAAGAGATTATTAGACACAGAGCTGGGGAGGCTCGATGCAAGACACGCACGTCAACTAAGCGCTCGCATACTCAATCAAAAGATGGCTGGGAAAAAACTTCCACTCGCGGCATCTCATTTTTTGCAAGGATTGTGGCGAGAGTCAATGCGACTACTCATTATTGATAGTGGCGATGACAGTCAAGATCTCCGGGAATTTTTACAACTGACAGACCTACTAATATCCAGCTTTCAACCTATTGATAATAGCTCCGCAGATGGCCGAAACAATCTACTCGAATCTATTTCGAGGCTATCTGAAAAACTTAGCGAGCACATCGCCACACCCTATGACAACCGACAAGTAGAAGAGCAACTCGGGGCAATAGAAAGAGAGCACTTGAAAGCGCTGAAAGGCCAGCCGTTGAACTACGAAAAATTTGAACTAATCGACAACACCAATCCACTGACCAATTCTTTGGTTTCGGTGAGCAGCAGCCTTACGCGACATGCCTGCTCTTTCAATGTGGGGCAGTGGTTCATCCACACGGTGAATGACAGCGAACAACGGATTAAACTCACAGCCAACATTCAACAATCACAGCAGATGTTATTTACCAACATGATGGGTATAAAAGTCGCGCAGTATGGCTATGAAGAAATCGCCTACCTACTTTCGTCGAAGGTTATTATTCCGTTTGACAATAACTTTTCTCTATCTACCACCGCCGAGCAAGTCATCACTTTTCTGTTTGGACACTATCAAAAAAGGCAACAACTTGTGGCGCAACAATCCGTCAAAGAAAAAACGGCCGCAATCCAGCTACAGAAATCGCGTAAAAAAGCACTGAAGGAAGCAAACAAACTGGCAAAAGAGCAGCGAGAAGATCGGATAAAGGAGGCTCAAGAAGAGACGGTACGTCGAAATAGGAACACAGAAGAACAGCGGCATAGAATGATACTTGACTCGCTTGAAAAACTGACCATTGGCGGAACCATCACTTCTTATAATGAACAGAATGAGAGCAGCCCCTGTAAACTGGCCGCCATCATCCAACATTCTGGCCTCCATATATTTGTCAATCGATCCGGTATCAAGGAATACTCTCTGAGCAAGGAAAAAATTGCGGAACTGCTAGCAAATGACAAAGCAAAATTGATCGATATAGGGAGTGATTTCGACAACACACTCGAAAAAGTTGTAACTAATTTGAGAACAAGGAAGAATCAATGAGTAACGAACGACGCAGCGAAACGCGTATAAACGAAAAGACAACAGTCTTTGTGGAAGCCTGTTCCGCCTCTTTCGACAATAGTTCACCAGCAAAAATCATACTCTGTAATAGCTTGGATATGTCAGCGAATGGCATTCTGGTACAAATGGATCAGTCAGTTGAGATTGGCACTATTTTGCGGATTTGTGCTGAGTTCGGAGAAGAGAGAGAGCCGCTTTACTTAGTCGGTGAAGCAAAATGGATTCAACCGCAAGACAATTACTACAATGTTGGATTCGAATTATACGACGCAGAAAACACCGACATAGTTAGCTGGAAGAGAGTCATTGCTAGCATGCTAGATGCGGAGTGAATAGTCGCCTTCAGCAACTCATACTATTGGCCAAAGCGGGCGCCGCCGCTGTCCAAATAGGCTTTTTCCTCAGCGGTTGTCTCCCGCGATAATACCGCGTTGCGATGCGGAAAGCGCCCAAACTGCCTAACAATGTCCCGGTGCTTCTCGGCAAAAACCAGACTCGACTGTATCGTGTTTCGGCCTGGCGTTGACACCTCCGTCAACAGCTCGTTAAACAAATCAACAGATCGATCCTGATTCGACAACGATTCCGAATGTTCAAAGGGCATATAAAAGAAGCTGCGCTGTATTGGCGTCATAAGCCGGTCGAACCGTTTAGTGAGCGCCATATTGACAATATCCAGCGCTATCACGTCACCCGAAAAAGCGATGACACTACCTCGATAGATATTTCGACTAAATTGATCCAGTAGAATAACCAGCGCCAGACAACCTCGATAATCAGCCTCCCACCTTTTCAATAGACCTTTTTTAGCCGCTGTGACCATCGCCTCAAATCGCTGCTCAATCTCTTTATCTACACGCTCACTGCCGCCGTACCAAATGACATTCTGTGTTTTAATGTCAAATCCGTCACCTATATCAGCAAACCAGAAATCCAGAATTTCGTCAATTTCTAGCACTTGATTCCGTTCGAGCATTTATTTTCTCTACTTTGCGACTTGAAATTCGATGATTGGAGGGGAAGCCTTCCCCCGCACCAATCGACGCTTACAACTATAACCCTTGTGCCACGTTCTCCCCACCATTAAAATGTCTGCATCAGGTTGTATTCCAAAACAGCTATACTATTGTTGCGCCTACAACCTATCCAATAACAATATCGGAGAAAACACCTTGCCGGACCAATTGACCGAGCGCTTGGAGCTCTTTGCAAACAGTGATAATAGTAACCGGCTAAGCCGCCTACAGCGCGGCATCGAGAAAGAAAGTCTGAGAGTCAGCCTTGATGACGGCAAATTGGCCCAAACGCCGCATCCAATAGGCCTTGGGTCGCCATTGACACACCCTCACATCACCACCGATTTTTCTGAAGCGTTGCTGGAATTTATAACGCCCGTATCAACCAGTATCGAGGAAAGCTTACACACCCTCGATAATATCCATCGCTATACATACCAGCATCTCGACGGAGAATTGTTATGGGCCGCGAGTATGCCCTGCATACTGGAAGGCGATGAGAATATCCCAGTTGCGCAATATGGCAGTTCTAATGTAGCCAAAATGAAAACGGCTTATCGCAAGGGGCTGGGGAATCGCTACGGGAGGTTGATGCAAACGATTTCAGGGATTCATTATAATTTTTCACTTCCCGATGATCTCTGGGAAGTCATACAGCAACAAGACTATGATAAACGTCCACTGAAGGACTATGTTACCGACTCCTATTTCAAGCTTATCCGTAATTTTCAACGATACTCATGGTTACTGGTCTATCTCTACGGGGCTTCTCCTGCCGTTTGCAAAAGCTTCCTACGTGGGCGAGAAGACCATCAACTGCAACAATTTGATCAAAGTAGTGTCTACCTACCTCACTGCACAGCACTACGCATGGGAGATTTGGGATATCAAAGCAATGCTCAAGAAAGCCTGAACATATGCTACAACAGTGTTGATAATTATATTGATACTCTTAGGCAGGCCATTATCAACCCCTATTCAGATTACGAAAAACTGGGCGTTAACGTCGACGGCGAATACCAGCAACTGTCTTCCGCCCTGCTACAGATTGAAAACGAATTCTACAGCCCCATTCGACCCAAACGGGTTACGCAGACCGGAGAAACACCCATCGGTGCGCTAAAAAATCGAGGCGTTGAATATATCGAAGTTCGTTGTATTGATGTTAATCCTTACTTACCCCTAGGTATCGATGCCGACCAAATTCGATTCATTGACTGCTTCCTACTGTATTGCCTGTTTGAGCGCAGCCCTATGTGTGACGATGATGAAAGAGCGCGTATTAGCGGTAATCTCAAGTCAGTGGTAAATCGCGGACGGGAGACTGGCTTAAAACTAGCATCAAGAACCGGTGATATTACACTTCCGGAATGGGGTGACAATTTAATCGATGGCATTGAGAAAATCGCCCGCCAATTGGATCAAGCCCACGGGGGTGACGATTACCAACGTGTGTGCAATCAACAACGCGCCAAACTGGCCGACCCATCACTAACACCGTCGGCAAAAATACTAGCGGCGATGACCGAGCAAGAAAAGCCATTTTTTAGCTTGGCAATGGAATGGTCTATTCAGCATAAAGACGCATTTAAATCACGACCATTAACGGGTGATGACCTGGCCAATTTTCAACGATATACCGAACAATCGATCAATCAACAGGCGGAAGTTGAAGCGGCAGACACGATCAATTTTGATCAATATTTAGCATCCTATTATCAACAGTATCGGGATTTAAGCTAACCGCCAAGAAAGGCAAAGACGTGAACTATCTCGCTCATTTTCATCTCAGCCATGGCCGTGACGACTTGTTGGTGGGAGCACTACTCGGTGACTTTGTTAAGGGACCATTAACCGGTCAACGAAGCAAGGCTCTGGAACAAGGTATTATGCTACACCGAAAAATTGATGCCT
>CAYNZI010000016.1:0-14139 GCA_964401565.1 uncultured Spongiibacteraceae bacterium | reverse complement strand
GAGAGGTAAAGCGCAGGTGCTAGAGGATCAAGCCGATGAAGATGCCAATGAGGGGCTCAACGAAGCGCAACTGAACCTTGGCGAAAAACACGGTCTGAAGGAGAGCGGAAAAGTTAAATCGTATAAGGCGACAGCGTCAGGGAAAAGCCGCCGGTGGATTGTATTCCAATCTGATAGCATTGTTACCTGGGACAATTCCAAGCTTGACTAGGACATAGCATAATACCCAGTTTCCGATATTAGCTAACATGCAATGCGTCAAATCAGGAGCAAGAGATGTACAAAATAGTTGAGACAGAAATTGATTCTGATTATTCCAAAAGTTTATACGCTATGCTTTTCGGAGAGTGGAAAGATATGGAGGCATTTGAATTAACGAAATTTGGGTTACGTATTCCCCGCCCGATGGTTGTGTTGGAGAATAACCAGGTTATCGGTGGTGCATCGTTTACCCGCTATCAAGAACCTGCCGGCGACAAAATTGCCGTATGGCTAAATGCGTTGTATGTGCGTTCCGAAAGTCGAAATCAGGGCATAGCAACGGCGCTAATACGTGCTTCGCAAAGTGTTGCAAGAAATTTGTATGCGCTCACTGATGTTGCTAGTTTGTATACCAAAGCCGGTTGGAAAATAGTAAAAACTGATGAATACGGCACTATTGTTAAACAAGTAGAAATAACATAGCGGAAGCAATAGGGCTAGGAACATTTTGCTCCCACGTATCGTATTGAATATTCTGGGAATTGCTGTGTGCATTTTTGGTGTTCGGACGGAGCTTCCTGGTACGATCCGAATGTAAAATTACCACGGTTGCCGGAAGGTGTGCCTTAGTTGAGCAGACAAAACCCTTGGCGGCTGTCTTTCTTACACGTTAGTATCAGGTAGCGCGTGTGTTGTCGCAGAAGTAGCAGCTATTGGAGATGTGATGAATATTGATTTTTCGGAACAAGAACAGTTGTTTCAACAAGAGGTTCAACAATTCCTCAAGGACAAATTGCCAGCTGATATCAGTGAGAAGGTATTGAGCGGCAAGGCCTTGACCAAGGAAAATCATGTGCGATGGCAGCAGATCCTGCACGCTCAGGGTTGGGCTGGCGTCAATTGGCCAGTTGAGCACGGGGGTACTGGGTGGACTCCGACACAAAAATATATCTGGGCCAGTGAGTGCGCTACTGCTGGCGGCCCAGACGTCGTTCCTTTTGGCTTGAAGATGGTAGCCCCGGTTATTTACAGTTACGGTAATGACGAGCAAAAGCAGCGGTTCCTTCCCGATATTCTCGCCAGTAAGGTCTGGTGGTGTCAGGGGTACTCCGAAGCCAATGCCGGCTCTGATCTTGCGTCACTAAAAACTACGGCTGTGCGCGACGGTGACGATTATGTGGTTAACGGCACGAAAACCTGGACTACTCTGGGTCATCACGCTGATTGGATTTTCTGTCTGGTGCGAACGGGTGCTGCCGACGTAAAGAATCAACTGGCGATCAGTTTTTTACTGGTTGATATGAATGATCCGGGAATTACGGTATCACCGATTATCACTCTTGACGGGCTGCGTGAAGTTAATGAAATACACTTCGATAACGTGCGTGTTCCGGTCGAAAATCGCATAGGAGAAGAAGGTCAGGGTTGGACTTACGCCAAGGTGCTACTGACCCACGAGCGCACTGGCATTGCCCGTGTTGCCGTGTCTAAACAGCGACTGGTGCGCGTTAAGCGATTGGCAGCCGAAACTAACGACGGCGGCGAGCCGTTGATCGATAACCCCCACTTTGCTCATAAATTGGCTGAAGTGGAAATTGAATTACTCGCGCTGGAATATACCGATCTGCGAACGCTGTCGGCAGTGACTACAGGTAAGGCGCCGGGGGCTGAGTCCTCCATTTTGAAAATTAAGGGAACAGAAATTAATCAGGCGATTGATGAGCTCTATGTTGAAGTGGCCGGTTACTATTCTCTCCCCTTTGTTAAAGAGCAGTTTGCTGAGGGCTTTGATGGCGAGGCGATTGGACCAGAAATGGCGGCTAATAGTGCGCCCAGGTATTTTAATAACCGCAAAGCGTCTATTTATGGTGGCAGTAACGAAATTCAGAAAAACATTATCTGTAAGGCGGTGCTAGGCCTTTGATCAGAAAAAGGTACTAGCGCGTGGGAAGGTATCGCGAAGACATCGGTTTACACCGTGATCGCGATATATGGCTCGTCTTTTGATAAGTCGGTATCGTTGTCTCGGTTACTGCTAGTCGTCACCACCGATTACCGGGAAATTGCTGGCACGCCACCGCAACATACCTCCGGCAAGATTGGCCACCTTCGAAAACCCCGCTTTTTGAAGTAATACCGATGCCTGTGCCGAGCGAGCGCCTGAACGGCACACGGTGACAATGGGGTGGTGGTTATCGATTTCTTGTATCTGTGCCGCCAACTTACCCAAAGGCAATAAACGCGCACCGTCAATGTGACCTAGTATGCCGTTAAATTCGTCGGCCTCACGCACATCCAGTATTTGTACTTGATGGGTAACTTCTTCAAGGGCTTGCGGTGTAATTTCCCATATCCCCGCAAAGGTGTAAGCCAGTACGGCCCAGTCTTGAGTCTCGCTATCTAAAGCCCCTTTTTGTGGCTCGCCGCAGCGCATATTGGCCGGTACCGCCTCGGTGATTTGACGGGGGTGTGGAAGGTTGAGATTTTGCATATAGCCCACGAAATCTTCCTCGATGATATCTCCACCGAGGCGTGGATTGTAACGTTGTTCCTCAACAACACTGGTTACGGTCAGCCCGCGATAATCGTGACCGGGATACAACAGGCACGTTGTTGGTAAGGTCAGTAGTTGAGTATGCACTGAATGAAACATGGACTTTGCGTCACCCTGTTGAAAGTCGGTGCGGCCGCTACCGCGAATTAACAGACAATCCCCAGTAAATGCCATGCTTTCATCGTCGAGCACAAAGCTTAGACAGCCGTTGGTGTGTCCAGGTGTAGCGCGTACTTGCAGATGGCGCGTTCCGAAAACCACATGATCGCCATGCTCCAAATACCGATCTGCGCCTGTCGCTTCGCTGGCAAGAGCAAGACTGATCCTGCTGCCAAAGCGCTGGCGGTGAAGCCATGCACCGGTAATATGATCAGCGTGAACATGAGTTTCCAGCGTGTCTACCAGTTGTAAGCCGAGCTCGTTTATCAGTGCCGCATCGCGTTGCGCTTGCTCAAAAACCGGGTCAATCAGCACCGCTTCTCCGGCATCTGCGAGTAAGTAGGTATACGTTGACGACATCGGATCAAACAGTTGGCGAAATATCAGCATCGGATTCTTCCAATTGATGTTCAATGAATAATGCAGCCACCATTACATCGGTAAGCCGCACCGTCCAGTGGTTATCTAGGCTTAGTCTATCAGTTAAGCCTAGATAGGTCCGCTCAAATTGCGGGGAAACATGGGTTGCTACAACGGGTATTGTTTGCGACATTTTTATCTGATTCAATCTCGGCTTTCGGTAGCTAGCATAGGCAAGTAATGCCACTATGTATGTTTGTGAATGGGGCTAAGCTTGTGCTTTAAATCAATAGCGAACATGAGTAAAGTCAGCTGATCTTTTGCACGATAGAAATGGGGCGATTTTTTGTGAAATTTGGATGGATACTTTTTTTAGTAACAGGCGCGCTGTTCTATAACTCTGATGTCACCGCGGAAACAACGATATTGGCTGGCGGCTGTTTTTGGTGCATGGAGTCTGATTTCGAAAAATTAGCGGGAGTCACCGATGTGGTTTCCGGGTTCACGGGAGGCGCGTTAGAAAATCCGACCTACAAGGGGAATCATACCGGTCATTTTGAAGCCGTCAAAATTACCTATGATGCAGAGAAAGTTACCTACGAACAGCTATTGGCGTATTTCTGGGTAAATATAGATCCTTTCGATAGTAGGGGGCAGTTCTGTGATAAAGGCCCCAGTTATCTGAGTGCTATTTTCGTCGCTAATGACAAAGAAGGAAAAATTGCCGAACAGTCCAGGCGGAAGATCGTCGAAGAATTTCCCGATCTACATGTTGTTACGCCCATTCTCCAGGCATCAACGTTTTATCCCATTAAGGGCAGGGAAAGCTATCATCAGGACTTCTATAAAAAAAGCCCAGTCCGCTATAGGGCCTATCGGTGGAATTGTGGTCGTGATAAACGATTGAAGGAGATTTGGGGAGAACAATCGAACCATTGACCGGTGAAGATACCGCCTCTCATCAACTTCTGGTGAGTCGGTGTCGTATTGTACATTCGATACGGAGGACGAATAGTGACAGGAAAACATATATTTTATCGGTCAGGGTACAAATACCAACTGGATAAGGATTATCATATTCGAACCCGTATACGGCCTCTCAAAGAAATCGATACACAGTATATTTCTTTGAGAGAAGACGGGAGCATGGTTGTGAAAAATGGTTATGCCTGGGATGGAACTTCGGGGCTGATTATAGATACCGACGGAAATCTAAGAGCTTCCTTGGTTCACGATGCTTTCTATCAGCTGATGCGAAAAGGAAAGCTTAAACCCAGGAAAAAGTATAAAGACAAAGTCGATAAACTATTTCGTAGCATGTGTAAAGAAGACAAGGTTTTATCACCGATTGCGCAGCTCTATTACGAAGCTCTAAAGAGGCTAGGTAAACCTTCAGCGGAGCCAAAAAATGCCAAGAAAATTCATAAAGCACCTTAATTAAAACAGACTAAATTTCGCGATGGATGAATCTACCGGCCTCATTATCGCGAGTCCGGAATATGCGCACGGAATAAGTGGGCCGCTAAAAAATGTACTGGATTGGCTGGTGAGCAGTGTTGGCTTCCCTCATAAACCGGTTATAGATTTGATTGTGCTGTCTAACGTGATAGCTGAAAGACCTGAAATACTGAGCACTTAATTTTGTGTGAATATATTCAACAGTGTCGGGGGACAATAAGTATGGGGTTAGAACTTTGAGTGTAGACGAACATTTTATCCCTATAAGAGTTAAGGATTTATTACAGCTTTGTAGTCAGCAAGTGAGTGATTCGGATGATCGATTCGCCAAGTTAGGCAGCCTGGTTCAGCGCTACTATCATCAGCACTACTTCGCTCTATTGAATGATTTGAAATCAAGTTACCAAAGCCTGGATCCTGATAGCGACTTGGTTGATCTTGTTGGTATGCCTGGCGACGGCGAAGAAACGTTCTTGCCTCGACTGCGTCATTTGCTTGAAAAAGGAAATTTTGAACAAATTACCCACGCTACATTGCAACAGGCGTTGCGAGAGGAGTCACTGTTTAATATTCGACTCGAGGTCAATTTCGATTACTTTGAGGAAGTGCTATTTTTTTACCGAGGGGAACATAACGAGTCTGTTGTCATCAGTTCATTGCTTGGACTGAAAAAGCGTACATTAGATTATACCCGTTACGATCGGGTTGCGGTCTATGTGAAGTTTAAGGATCAACAATACTTTGACGAACGAGAGATTGATGCGAGCTTGTTTCGTCCGGGTACGTCGCTTATCAAATTATTTAAGAATGTCCCGAAGGCCGATTTGGACATGCTTTTCCCCAATGCCAAAGTGCGGATGAAAAATGTTGATAAGGTGTTGATTGGTGGCCCAGCCCTAGTTGGCGGGGGTGTTCTTGTAGCAACTAAACTGGGTGGAACCCTATTGCTATTGATCGCGTTGGTGACGTTTTGGCTGGGGTTAAAGGAAGAGACTGTTTCGATTGATCAAGCGGCACTGGTGACTCTTGCCATGGGGTTTGGGACGCTAGGGGGCTATTTATGGAAGCAATTTGGGAAGTTCAAAAATCGCAAAATACAATTTATGCAGGCTTTGTCTGAAAGTCTGTACTTCAAAAATCTGGATAACAATGCTGGAGTTTTCCACTACCTCACCAACATGGCAGAAGAGGAGGAGTGTAAAGAGGTATTGTTAGCCTATTTCGTTCTTAGGCAGCAAGAGAGAGTGGGTAGTGCTGAAGATCTCGATAAGAGGGCTGAGCAGTGGCTGCGCTCTCATGCCAAGATCGATGTAGACTTTGAGATAGTAGACGCCCTGGAAAAACTGACGCAGCTAGGGCTGGTTGTTGAGTCTCATGACGGTTTTAGTGCGGTCTCTCTTGATGTCGCTATCGAGAAAATGCGTGAGCAGTGGTACGCTTTTGTTGGTTAGACGTCGGCTATTATCGGGCAGGATGCCAAACGGACTAAAGTGGTTTATATTGTACACCGGTTTTATCGACACATTCTTTATGTTTGTTTATGTATAGGGGTTTAATAGCGTATGGGTTCGTTAGAAAAAATAAGCATGCTGGATTATGATCCTGCAACAATGCCGTTGGAAGATATCAATGTCAGCGATGTCGATTTATGGATTAATGATGCTAAATGGGACTATTTGACCCGTCTTCGCAATGATGCACCAGTGCATTACTGCAAGAGTAGCGAATTTGGACCGTACTGGTCTATTACACGTTTTGACGACATTATGAAAGTTGAAAAGAACTGGGAAGTTTTTTCGTCTTTCCCATCAATTACGATTTCAGATCCGGACAACGACAGCGATTTCACCGCCCCCACGTTTATTGCGATGGACCCGCCGACACACGATGACCAGCGGAGAGCGGTACAAGGTGTTGTCGCACCCCCGAATCTAAAAGAACTCGAATCGACCATTCGGTCTCGAGCGGCGAACATTCTGGATTCGCTGCCGATCGGGGAAACATTCAATTGGGTTGACCGGGTATCAATCGAACTCACAACGCAAATGTTGGCGACCTTGTTCGACTTCCCATTTGAAGACCGCTATAAGTTAACTCACTGGTCAGATGTAACGTTTGCCCGCTTGGGTACTGGGCTTATAGATACAGAAGAAGAGCGTCAAAAAGAACTGCTTGAATGTTTAGATTATTTTCTGCGCCTGTGGAAGGAGCGGGAGGATAATCCCGTCGGTAATGATTTGATATCGATGATGATTCGGGGTGATGCGACTAAAGACCTGAGCCCGCAAGAATATCTAGGCAATATCTTGTTATTGATTGTTGGCGGCAATGATACGACTCGCAATTCAATTACCGGTGGACTGCTGGCATTGAATGAAAATCCTGCAGAATACGAGAAATTGCGTAATCACCCGGAACATATACCCAATATGGTCTCTGAAATTATTCGTTGGGTTACCCCTCTTGCTCACATGCGCCGCACGGCTACTTGTGACTATGAATTTGAAGGACAGCAAATTAAGAAGGGCGACAAGATAATCATGTGGTACGCGTCAGGTAATCGTGATGAACGCACCATTGCCAGCCCCAATGAGTTTTTGATTGATAGGGAGCGAGCTCGCAACCACATCTCCTTTGGTTTTGGCTTGCACCGCTGCATGGGAAATCGTTTAGCAGAAATGCAGTTGCGAGTGTTGTGGGAAGAAATTCAAAAGCGCTTTAAAACTATCGAGGTGGTTGGAACGCCTGAGCGAATTCCCTCTTGTTTCGTGCATGGATTTTCCAGCCTACCGGTGCGGTTGCATCCGTATTGATAAATACGTCTGGTGACTGTGTCCCTGCACGGGTGTGGGGACGCAACTCGCACGACTAGCACTGACGGGTAAGCAAAACACAGAATATGATGTCATACACCTCCTTACTCACTGACATTCGCGCCTGTCATCTGTGTGACGCTCACTTAC
This sequence comes from uncultured Spongiibacteraceae bacterium, assembly GCA_964401565.1. Lineage (GTDB taxonomy): Bacteria > Pseudomonadota > Gammaproteobacteria > Pseudomonadales > Dasaniaceae > Oceanicoccus. Next base: position 6,444 of record CAYNZI010000016.1, on the reverse strand, counting down.
CGCTAGGTCCCAGGCCTGTTGTCCAGTTCCATCCAGCAGCAAAAATTCTCATAGCAGGCCAGGCTCCTGGTAGAAAGGTTCACGAATCAGGTGTGCCGTTTGATGACGCCAGCGGGAATCGGCTGCGTGAGTGGATGGGAGTTTCGCGGGAAGTATTCTATGATCCGAAAAAGATAGCCATTGTTCCGATGGGGTTCTGCTTTCCCGGTACTGGAAAATCGGGAGACTTACCCCCGCGGGCAGAGTGCGCAAAAGCCTGGCGCGAACCGTTGCTCGGAAGCCTTCAAAATATAGAGCTCACGCTGGTGCTGGGAAAATATGCCCTGGAATACCACATGGGTGATGAGCACAAGTCTGTGACAAAATCTGTGTTGGGGTGGCGCAGTCATTGGCCAATATTGGTGCCGCTTCCTCACCCTAGCCCACGGAACATCAAGTGGTTTCGAGACAATCCCTGGTTCGAAGCGGAATTACTTCCATTATTACGACAGCGAGTGTCGGCAGTTCTTCTAGAGACATAAGAACGTCTGGCACCGTCTTTTCATCGGCGTAAAGCGCCAAACCGAAGGTTATATGATGCCTGCTTATATTGTTGCCCAAATTCAAATTGACGACCGGGAAGGATACTCGAAGTACGAGGAGGGGTTTATGGCTATATTCACCCAGTTCAAGGGTAAGATGCTTGCGGTGGATGAAAGCCCGGAATTGCTGGAAGGTAGCTGGAGCTTTACCCGAACGGTGTTGATTGAATTTCCGTCGAGTGCCGATGCTAACAGCTGGTATTACTCTGAGGAATATCAGACGTTAGCGCAACACCGTTTCGCCTCGTCGTTGGCAAATATTGTTTCCATTCAGGGATTGGAGACGGATAACGGTGTTTAGGATGATAGATTAATACTTGAAAAAAATGACTGATACAGCATGCTCAGCGGTTCATATATAGTTTTTAAAGCTGATAAGAAGGACTACGCGATGATAGGTTATTTGACAGTTGGTGTTCGTGATGTAAATAAAGCGGCTGCGTTTTATGGCGATTTGCTCGAAAGTCTAGGCGCCAAAATTTTAATGAGTATGGACCGTATCGCCTTTATTGGAGAGAGTATGGGGAGCCCAATGTTGGCCGTCTGTACGCCTTATGATGAAAATGACCCGACGCCTGGAAATGGCAATATGGTGGCTATTTCTGCAGGCACCAAGGAAGCAGTCGATGCTTTGCATGCTAAGGCGTTGACGATGGGAGCGACAGATGAAGGCGCGCCAGGCCAGCGCTTGCCGACTTTCTATGGCGCTTATGTCAGAGATTTGGATGGCAACAAATTGTGTTTCTATGTAATGGGTTAGGCTCGTGTCTAAAGTGCTGACTGTTTAGCCACCAATCCCGCGATGTGCTGACCGATTGGAATTGCGGAGGTTGCCGCTGGTGACGGAGCATTGCAAACGTGAAAGCTGCGTCTGGACTCGGCGAATAGAAAGTCATGAACCAGACTGCCATCATTCATCACGGCCTGTGCCCGGACTCCCGCAGGATAAGGTTCGAGGTCGTCGATAGTCAGGCTGGGACAATATTTTTTTAACCGTTTTAAATAGCCCGGTTTGTAGAGACTATTTTTGTATTCACTGAGCCCCGACTTGAGGTGACGTCTCCCCAGATGCCAAAAGCCGCCAAAGCTCAGTAATTCAAAGCTGTCTTTGGCAGAAAAATTGACGCTGTTGTAACCTTCCCGCTTCCAACCTAATACCGCGTTTGGACCGACAGTGATGCTGCCATCGATCATCGGGGTCAGGTGTACTCCGAGAAAAGGTAGTTCAGGATCGGGAATCGGATAGACTAAATGTTTGACGATATTTCGGTGTCGGTGGTGCAGTTGATAGTATTCTCCACGGAAGGGGACAATGGCAAAATCAGTTTTAATATCCAGCATCTGAGCAAGGCGATCGGCCATCAGGCCGGCACAGCAAATAAGACGGTTTGCGCTGATAGTGCCTTGCGAGGTTGATAATTCTATCGCTTCAGGTCGCTCGGTAGCGTTAAGTAATTTTGTGCTGAGCAGAAGATCCCCTCCGTTCAGCTGAAACTGCTCGGCCATGGCTTGAGTTATTTGCGGATAATCCACAATGCCGCTTTGATCAAGGTGTAGCGCTCCCAAGCCGACAATATTGGGCTCGAGCTCGGTTAGTTGCCGAGCTTCGAGAGATTCTGTTGCTATGCCATTGTCTTCACATCGCTGTTTTAAACTCGCCATTCGCTGCAGTTCAAGCGGATTGGTGGCGACCAGCAACTTTCCGGGTTGTCGGTACGGGATGTTGTATTTACGGCAAAAATCCATGGTAGCCAATGCGCCGCGCTTGCAGAAGTCTGCTTTCAGGCTTCCGGGTTCATAGTAAGCTCCGGCGTGGATTACGCCGCTGTTGTGTCCCGTTTGGTGTCCCGCTACCTGAGCTTCTTTTTCGATAAGAAGGACCGAGCTGGAGGGTTGTTGCAGCCTCAAGTGATAGGCTGTCGACATACCCACGATGCCGCCGCCAACGATCACGTAATCATAGGTTCGAAAGGGATCAGTAAAAGCCATTGCCCGTTGAGTTCCTTTTGCAAATGGGTGAAAACAGATAGCCAAGGTGCAATTTTACACGTCATAGCAACACGTTTGCAGCGATAATTTACCTGCCCCTGATAGGCCTTATCCTATAAGATGGCTGACTTTAGGTTAACAATCTAGGCAATTTTAAGCACGGCTGTGTCCCGTAAACGGACAGGAGATCTTATTGTGACTGCTTCATCGATATACCTTCCCAGAATACTGCGCATTGGCGCTGGAGTTAGCGGCCAATTAGCAGACGTTTTGTCGGAAATGGGTCTGTCGAGACCTTTGATCGTGTCTGATCCGTTTATGGCGCAGTGCGGTTATGTTGATAAAATAACCGGTGGGTTGGCTGAAGCCAATGTCGAATTTGGTGTGTTTACTGATTGTGTTCCCGACCCAACAACAGATTCTATTGCCGCAGCAATGGACAGTTGGCGACAGGGTGAATTTGATTCAGTAGTGGCGTTGGGCGGTGGCAGCTCGATTGATACCGCTAAAGCGCTGGCTGTTTTGGCTGTTCATGGTGGCAAGATGTGTGATTACAAAGCGCCTAATTTGGTCCCGGTTGGTGTGCCTATCATTGCGATTCCGACGACGGCTGGAACAGGCTCCGAGGCTACCCGAGTCACGGTAGTGACCGACACAGAAACCCAGGAAAAAATGATGTGTCTCGGTGTGGGCCTAATGCCAACTGCTGCGCTCGTGGATTATGAATTGACAATGACGATGCCTTATCGTTTAACAGCGGATACAGGAATCGATAGTCTCTGCCATGCAATGGAGGCGTATGTAAGCCGCAAGGCCAATAGCTTCACCGACACCATTGCCTTGGCGGCTATGTCATCCATTGCTGCAAATATTCGAACTGCCTGCGACAACCCCGACGACAAAGTAGCGAGAGAAGCCATGATGTTGGCTGCCACTCAGGGTGGAATTGCATTCTCGAACTCTTCGGTGACACTAATCCATGGCATGAGCCGCCCGTTGGGCGCATTCTTTCATGTGCCCCATGGCTTGAGTAATGCGATGTTGATGCCTGCCGTCACAGAATATTCACTGCCTGGGTCTGTCAGTCGTTATGCAGACTGCGCTCGAGCGATGGGCCTTGCCAATGTGACGGATAGCGATATTGTTGCCGGTGGCAAATTACTGGATGGCCTGTACCAGCTGAATAGCGATCTACAGGTGCCCTCACCGAAAACGTTTGGTATTGCTGAGACAGATTATATGGCGGTTATGGTGACCATGGCGGAACAGGCGTTAGCGTCCGGTTCGCCGAATAATAATCCGCTGATTCCCGGGCAGGCAGATATCGAACAGCTTTATCGAAAAGTCTGGGGCTAAGCGAGTTCAACACTTTCTCTGCTAGGAGAGCATGCGTACTTCTCGTTGCGGGTATGCAATGTCTATCCGGGCTTGTTTTAACGCGGCATAGATAGCGCTGTTCGCCTTATAGCGAATTTGGAAGTGGTTACCGGTTGGTGCCCACAGCCTGGCCGCCAAGGTGATATTGCTATCACCAAAGCTATCGATACCAACTTCAGGGTTACTGCGCTCGCTGTCAACGTGTAGGGCGGCCAATGCTTGTTTAATGACTGTTACCGCGTGTTCCGGGTCAGTGTTGTAGCTGACACCGACTTCTAGTTCTATCAATGTATCAGCGCGAGAGTTATGAATCACTTCACCAATAATAAGCTTATTGGGAATAGTGATTTCTACACCATCTTCATTGGTCAACCGAGTATAAGCGAGGCGTATTTCCGCGACGATACCGGTTACATTTTGCACCGATATTGTATTGCCGACAATGAAGGGGCGAGTGAGTATGAGATTAAGGCCTGCACCGTAATTTGATAGAGGGCTTTGCAGTGCGAGACCGGCGCCCAGAGAAACCGCGCCGAGGGCAGCGACAAAGGGACCGATGCTAATACCGATTTTCCCCATGGCAATGATCGACATTATTGTTATTACAAGAATTTTGGCGGTGCTGGCAAAGAATGCACTGAGCGTGACATCCATTGAATGGCGTTGGCAGATACGGTGAATCAGGGAGGAAACTTTTCCACCTAGCCAAAATCCGATGATGATGATCAGGACAGCGCCTAATAATTGAAAACTGTACGTGACAAAAAACGCTATGACCATGTCATAGATTGCGGTTATTTGTTGAATTTCTTCATCCATTGTTTTGTCCTGTGTCGTTGTAATTTAAGTCGATCGATCGTGGGGTTAACCTATGCGCTTTGATTCTATTGCATTACTATAGTGCTTCAAAGTTGTTGAATTTGTATTTGAGTTGAGTCAATTTATGTTTACAGGCATTGTACAGGGTTCTTTCCCGATTTTATCAATAGAGCGCAAATCGGGATTACACACTTTACGATTTGATTTTCCGGTTACGTTGTTACAGGATCTGGCAATTGGCGCCAGCGTTAGCGTTGATGGGGTATGCCTGACCGTCACTACTATCGAGGGAAGTTGTGTGAGTTTTGACGTTATGCAACAAACGTTATCGCTGACTACCATAGGAGACCTCGACGCCGGTGATGTGGTGAATCTTGAGCGTTCCGCTAAACAGGGAGTAGAAGTGGGCGGACACATTGTTTCCGGCCATGTTGATGGTTGTGCAGAAGTTATCGCCATTGAACAACCGGAAAATAATTGCTTTATAAGCTATCGGGCTCCTGCTGAAAAAATGAAATATATTTTTCCGAAGGGCTTTGTAGGTTTGAATGGATGCAGTTTGACCGTAGCCGAGGTTAACAAGGCTGAGGGCGCGTTTACTGTTTGTTATATCCCCGAAACATTGCGAGTGACAACACACGGCGCCAAGAATGTTGGTGACAGAGTAAATTTTGAAATAGACCGGCAAACTCAGGCCATTGTCGACACCGTTGAAAACTTCCTTGGTGATAATCCGGGATTACTCTCGGCTCCTTAGCGAGCAAAAAGAGAAAGTTACAATGGTGATTGTCTGTTTTGATCTGATTTGTGCATAAGAGTAGGTTTCATTGGTTCCCATGACATTTAACAAGCAACAGGAGAAGACGCTGCGAAAGAGCCTGGAGCAATTACAGGGTCGCGAAGCGGTTCTTAGCTATTATCAGTTGCAAGGGCTTCTATTTGCTATTGCCTGCTCACCAGAACCGATTAAACCATCCGAGTGGTTTGACCTTATCTGGTTGAACGACGAGCCTCAGTTTGACAGTGAAACCGAGGCTCGAGAATTTTTCTCCCAGGTTGTTTCATTGGCCGACCATATTGCCGATATGGCTCAACAGAGGCGATTCTTGCCTTTTAGCGCTCGCTATTCAGAGCGCTGGCAAAATGAGCTTGCGGAATGGTGTGAGGGTTTGCTGATAGGACATCAGTATTTGGACGATGTCTGGATGATAGCTATTGATGATGTGAATGATAGTGCCTTGACCGATGACATAGATGCGTCGCTTAATCTGGCAGCAACCTTTGCTGACGCCAGTAGTGCTCGCCAGCTAAGTTTTGATGACGAAATTGATCTGGGCACTGATCATTTAGCCGAGGCCTACGAGCTATTCTGGAAGGTATTAAGCACTTACGCTACGATGGGCCGTGTCTGGGCTGACGGCTCCTGGGACTATAATGCTGAGCAGTTGTTTTTGGCGTTAGAGTCGGTTGCCCACGATGAGCCTTGCCCCTGTGGTAGTGGCACTAATTTCTCAAGTTGCTGCTTACATTAACGGGGCCGGCGCTCTTTCTATTGTTTATATTCCTTTCATTCTATAGCGGTGTATCAGATCAAATTTGGTTATTAGTCTTCGCTGTTTAATAGTGGTATAAGTATGGGGCAAGGATGGTTAAATATCATAACAATAGTGGCCAAAGG
>CAYNZI010000015.1:0-14588 GCA_964401565.1 uncultured Spongiibacteraceae bacterium | reverse complement strand
AACTTTACCCAACTACTCTTTCGCATACTGTATCATTTTCCTAAACAGTGACAGCACCTGCCAACACGACACCGCCATTATGCTTCGCACGGGGTGCTCCAACGAGCTATAAAACCCCTTGCAAAGCTACTTTGTGCGTATCGACTGGATGTAATGGGCGTTTATACGGCTTATACATATAGGTATGTATTAACAACACCCTGTATTTTTTGGAAATGGACCAACTGTAGCTATACTGTACATTACAAACGGCGAGTCTATCAATTGGAAACATTGGATTGAAAAATGGAAGATATAGAAAAATTTTATAGTCATTCGCAACGGAAAACTCAAGCGGATCAAGGCTGCGAAAACCTCGCAAACGCAATGGCGACGGCAATTGTATTCGAAGAAATTCAGGACGACCATCAACAGTTCATCTCTACGAGGGACTACTTTCTTCTGTCGACGGTAAACGCGAACGGCGAACCAACCGTGTCCTACAAAGGCGGTCACGTGGGATTCGTTAAGGTGTTAAGCTCAACTAAGTTGGCGTTTCCTAGCTACGACGGAAACGGCATGTTCTATTCCATGGGCAACATTGCAGAAACGGCAAAAATTGGCATGCTATTCATCGACATGGAAACCCCTCACCGGGTTCGCTTGCAAGGTACTGCATCCGTAACAAAAGATGCAGACCTTATGTCGGAATTCCCAGGGGCCAACATGGTCGTAGAAATTGATGTGACATCGGTATTCATCAATTGCGCACGGTATATCCACAAACATAAACGATTGGGAGCCTCTAAGTACCTTCCAGATGCAGATGGAGATCAGCCGTTTCCGGCGTGGAAACGTATCGATTTTTTGCAGGACACTTTGCCCGCGGATGATTCCGGGCGGGCAACTGAAGCGGGCGGGACCATTACCGTAGAACAATACCAGGAAAAACTGGAACAAGGTGATTCATAGGCTTCAATCATGGAGCTAGGCTTGATGCGAAGGCGTTACACACTAACGTCTAAGCTAAGCAGTATCATTAGTGATTGTTAACGCGTCACAGCATCGATGGCACTCAGCAATTGTTCGACACTGGGGCGGGTCTTATAATCTAAAGACGTATGCGCCCATTTCACCACGGCGTTCTCGTCGATTATGTAGGCGGCCGTGACAGCAATTTTGTGATGGTTTTTACCCGACCAAGCTTCCAGATCTATACCGTATTTTTTATATTGCTCGAAGGTTGCGTCGTCTACGTCTCGAACCACCTCAAAGGCATTGTGGGCGACGAGATCTGGGTCTGACAACACCGGAAAGGGAATTTCATAGGTTCGTTGCGCCAGAGCCGCACCGTCTGTTCTGTCTACACTGATTAAAATGGGTGTAATTTTCCGCTTTTTAAATTCTGGCCATGCCTCGGTCAATTGGCGTATCTGAACATTGCAGTAGGGACACCAGCCGCCGCGATAAAACACGACCAAAGTATCACCCATTGATTGAATGTCTTTAAGGCTCGCCGCTTTATTGTCGTGGGTGTTTACGGAAAAATCCGGCACGGTTGCACCTACAGCCAGCCCTATGCTGTCTTCTCGTGTGCCAAGCTGTTGCTGCGCGGTAACTGCGAGATTCGGATTCATCGATGAAATCTTCAGTTCGGCTGTAGCCGCTATGCTAAGCAGTATAAGTTGTAGTGCGATGAGTGACTTTCTGACTGTGCGATTTAACATAGTAACCTTCTTATTACGCGTGCGGGTGCTCACACTGAGTTAGACTGTGATGATAGAGAGTATGACGGTCGCCGAAAGTTCCGTAGATCAACCGCACAAAGGCATACAACTCGCGAAGCTATAACTGCTAAGGAACTAGGGTTACTCGTCCAACAGCTTTGCGACTTTCGATAAATTCATGGGCGGCTGCCGCTTCAGACAGCGGAAATTGCTTGTCCAATACGACCGTAAGTTCTCCAGCAGCGATATCGGCAATCAATTGTTTAATCATTGTCTGAACGCGATCTGTACGAATTTCTGCACCTAGAAAAACGCCATTTACGCTTTGATTGCCACCCATCAGGCCACTTAAGTCGTATTTAATCACCTCTCGACCGGCACCACCGACAGTGGATAAACGACCGCGGTAGGCCAAACTATAAATACTTTTTTGCATGGTGGGCCCACCTACAGGATCTACAATCACGTCCGCACCTTTGCCATTGGTCAATTCTTTAACCGCCGCCACCAAATCATCTTTTACGTAGTTAATACCGTGGTCCATACCCAAGGCTTCCAATTGCGCGAGCTTCTCGCGACTGGACGCCGTGGCAATAACCGTAGCACCAGCGCGTTTGGCAAGCTGTATAGCCGCCAAACCTACAGCACTTGCACCAGCTTGTACCAATACTGTCTCCCCTGCTTTCAGACGGCCGTGCTCAAACAGGCAGTCGTGGGCCGTTCCAAAGGGTACCGGTATTGCTGAACCAATCTGGTAAGTCATCTGGCCAGGAATTTTCCATGCGCTGGTCATATGGACAGCCCGCAATTCAGCGTGGGAGCCGTCACCCATCACTGTAGTGACACGGTCGCCAATAGCGTGACCAACAACGTCGGCACCCATTTCGATAATTTCACCGGCCGCTTGATACCCCACTATATGTGGCGTGGTGCGCAATGGCCCACCTAGTCGATTCAGCGTATCACCACCTTCGATACTGACACATTCAACTCTAATCAAAATGTCTTTCCCCTTAATAACGGGGTCAGCCACGTCTTCGTATTTTAATACCGATGGGGCACCGTTTTCATAATAAACTGCTGCTTTCATTGTTATGTCCTATTGTGACTTGAGAGTTATCTTAGTGGCTTACACGCAACACAATTCTTCCTTTTACGTCGCGGTCTTCTATATAGATAGTTTAGCTTTGTAACCGGTACTATGCTGACTAGCACCGGTCAACACTAACCCGTTCATCTATATTGGCCTCCCCTGCAGCATAACGTAAAAAAGCTCGGTAACATATGCAGTTCACCTGGGGTATGATCGAGTAAAAACTTTGGAGCGACATTATGGAAATGCCTGAGAAAGGAACTAGCTGGGACACTTTGGCACCTGAGATGATTAATCGTGGTAAACGCGATGCAAAATGGCGTGAAGGGAAAACTGCCATTTATGTTTTCAATGCCGGTGAAGATGTTGCTCGAGTGCAAAAAGAAGCCTATACCATGTACATGTCGGAAAACGGTCTCGGCCCAGCGGCCTTTCCTTCTCTTAAGAAAATGGAAGATGAAGTTATTCAAATGGGGCTTGGATTGTTGCATGGGCCTGAGTCGTCGGGTGGTTCGATAACGTCCGGAGGAACCGACTCAATCACAATGGCCATAAAAACGGCAAGAGACTACGCCAGAAATGAACTGGGCAAGACAGGCCAACTAAACATCGTCGCACCCTATTCCGCACACCCCGCCTTCGACAAAGCCTCGATCATGATGGACCTGGAATTACGCCGCATTCCAGTCGGTGATGACCTGCTAGCCGACTGTGACGCAATGGCTGCCGCTATTGACGATAGCACAATAATGTTAGTGGGCTCGGCCCCAAACTTTCCCTACGGACTCATTGACCCTATTACCGAACTCGGCCAAATAGCCGAACGAAAAAAAGTATGGCTCCATGTTGATGCCTGTGTCGGTGGCTATATCGCACCCTTTGTACGCATGAATGGTGTTGACGTACCTGACTTTGATTTTTCTGTCCCTGGGGTTCTATCAATGTCAGCCGACCTACACAAATACGGTTATTGTGCCAAGGGAGCCTCAACGGTATTGTTTAGAGATGCCGAACTCAAAAAGCATATGATATTCGACTGCAAAGATTGGCCGGGTGGCAGAATGATTACCCCTACATTGGCTGGCACAAGACCCGGGGGCGCGATATCTGCAGCATGGGCTGTTATGAATTATCTTGGTGTAGAGGGATACAAAAATAAACACCAACAGGTAACCGACGCTCGCATAGCAATCGAAGTCGGCGTAAAAAAATTAGGGTTTAATATTCTGGGCACTCCACTATTGGGTATTATTGCATTCGAGCATCCAGACTTGGATGTATTTGCAATCTACAAGCAAATGTATGATCGCGGCTGGTTCACATCACTATCAACACAACCAAAGGCGCTGCACCTAATGCTCTCTCCATTTCATAAAACTGTTACGGATGTCTATTTGCGCGATCTGTCAGAATCAATCGAACAGATAAAATCTGGTGACAAAAGTGCAGTGAAAGAAGCTAGATACAGCTAGCCATTACTTTGAGCCGGCTAGCTGCGCGTAATTAGATAGTACCGCTGGCAGGCCAAAAAGTGATAGTGTGTGTTTCTCATAATCGGCAGGCCCCCACATAAGCAAGAAAAGGCCTACCCTCAACAATCTATCAATCGAGGCTATGCCCCCGGACCACAAAACAATGGCCAAGCCTCAGAGTAAAACCCAGAAGAAGATCGACAATAATGTGCGCATGGCACTCACCGACGCCTGTGAACTGTTTCTGGGCGACATACCCGGCTTTCAGTGGCTGACCCACCAAGCCGACTATAGTAACTTTCCCGCCAGCCTTTCGATTACTTGCGTATTTGATACCGCTGAGAACCAAAAGGAAATTTTCCAGAATGGCAACTCAACTAAAATGCAAAACCTCATTCAAGCCAAGCTGCTAAAAGTCGGGGTGAAACTTAACGCACCGAAGCAGCAGGTGGTTTTTGAGTGGGAAGAAATATCACAATGAAAATAACACCAGAAGACTATGCGGTTTTGGAGAGTGCGATTAAGCGCACCATAACCCAAACGGGCCTCAGTTTGGACAATTACACCTCTCTTGGATTAACCGCTAAACGTTACCGATGGGACCTACTGGAAAAGTCTCGAATAAAAATAGGAGACGGCATCAACATTGAAGGCGACGTGAACATTTATGCCTACGCCAATAAAACTCATGTTGATACGGCCCTTCGAAAAATCACTAAGACCAAATAAAATATATGGAGACTCGTAACTCTTGTACCAAAGCAATCGATTTAGTGCGTTTAAGTTCGACGAACACCGTACACCGTTTCATTAACCTCGGCATCACCCACTACACCTGCTTGGGTCTCGTAAACAAACACACCCATGATTCTCATGGTATCTCCAGCAACCGGTGAAACTCTGTGTAACGAGTTACATCCCCTGAAAATACACAAGGCACCAGGTTCGCGACCGACAGGCACAATTGTGTCGTTTCTCTCCCCTTTCAGTACTTTCGCAACATGCTCGTAGTTTTGTTCTTCATCAGACCTACTGTCTGGCGATAGTTGAAATTCACCACCACTGTCAGCCGCCTGAATCATCAATGTCATCGTGAACGCGTTAACAGAATCAAAATGCCAGGAACTTTGATCACCACGCTCATAACATACGTAATTTGCGGGTTGATGGTCATCTTCGTTATCGTAAAGAGGTGTATCACCAACAATTTCCGCGACCATTTCTCGCACTTCACGCCAGTGATAAAAAGATTTTAGCGGGGATTCTTCAGGCAGAAAACAGTATGAAATCATTCGCGTACTAGCGTCGTTCATTATATTCCTAGCATGATTTTCCGGTAGAGACGGATCAACGCTTCGTTGCAAATAGCAATTTCTTCTCGAGGTATTGTCATTAGCTTTAGGACGAAGTTGCAGAGCCTCTTCTTTCATTGCTTGCAAAGCTTCAGGCCGAATGAAACCCGGGAGGCTGCAATAGAGATTACCCTCAAGCTCTTTTTTGCAGTGATCAATTATTGATTGTCTCTTCGGGTCGCCTCTATCGTGAATTGGATACATATCAAGATCAACAATATTTCCACCTTTAAAATGACGGCCATTCATGATTCATAATCCCCAAGTCAGTTAGCATAAATCGATACAAGCTAGTTCCATAGATTATTCTGTTGACTATTTTTATACAGACTATCCACCAGAAAATAGCAATCTCGCACAAAGATCATGAAACCTCAAGTAAAACTTGAACGGTTGTTCAATTTATTTGACTAATGCATAATAAGTCATTAGAGTTTCAGCCAAGTATTATGACGAAGAAACAACACAATTTTGGAAAAACGATGCATAACGTCTCCGACAAAACCAACTCCAGAATAAGCCAAGAAAGAAAGGAGGCCTTGATAAAAGGTACTATCAACTCTTTGGCTGACAAAGGTGTCGCTGGCACCACCATCAGTACAATTTGTGATGCGTCTGGTAGCTCCAGAGGTTTAATCGCCCACTATTTTGGCAGTAAAGAAGCCCTTTTGGCTCAAGCGTTAAAACATGTCTACAGCACAGTTTCCCTTTCAATTTATAAGAAAATGGATAAGCCTGAACTAACAGCCAGAGAGCGGCTTAATCTTTTTCCTGAGGCATTGTTTTCGAGGACAGTGTTCACCCAGAAAAATCGTAGCGTGTTTTTATGCCTTTGGCACGAAACACGTTTCAACAAGATCATTAGAACAACCAACAAAAACTTGTATCGTGGCTATGTTTCAAGAATGGAGCATCTTTTTTATCAAGCAGCTATCGAAAACACTAACGATCACGACGGTCTGGAAGAAAAATCCAGAGCCGCAGCCATCGGTTTGATCAGTTTGTCGGATGGCCTCTGGCTCGGAATGTCCATTCACGACGGATTAATCAGCAGTACCTGCGCAATCGACCGCTGTAGAGAATTTGTCGACAGCCAGTTTGAAAAGCCAGGCGCCAATACCGACCTATAAATACTCTTTTAACTAGATTCGCCATAATTTAAGCGTATGAGGAACACTGTTATGAAAATTGCCTTTATCGGTTTGGGAACCATGGGTGGCCCCGCTGCCAAAAACCTTATCTCCGGCAAGCACCAACTAACCGTCTGCGACCTGAACAAGGAAAATGCCAGCGAACATATCGCCTTGGGAGCCACCTGGGCCAAAACGCCGGCCGAAGCAATTAGGGATGCGGAAATTATTTTTACCATGGTTTTTGGCCCAATTCAGATTGAAGCCGTTATGCGCGGAAAAGACGGTATTTTGTCTGCGATACAACCAAATCAGACCTGGATCGACATGACAACCAACCAACCGACGTTAGCGAGAGAACTGGCATCGGAAGTGGCGGAGAAAGGCGCCGCCGCAATAGATGCCCCTGTCACCGGCGCAGTCGACGGCGCTAGAACGAGTAATATGACCCAATTTGCAGGCGGAGACTCATCTCTTGTAGAACGCTTCAGACCGGTGATGGAGTTAATGGGGCCGGTTATCTATATGGGCGATAATGGCAACGGCTGCGTCACTAAACTTGCAAGCAACCAATTGTGGGCGATACACGCAACGGCGATGGGGGAAGCGCTAGTGATGGCAACCAAATCAGGCGTGCCTTTAGAGCGGGCCTGGCAAGCATTGAAAATAGGCGCAGGGCAAAGCTGGTGTATGGAACACGACGCTCCTTCTGTTTTTGCAGGTCACTATGACCCTTCGTTCAGCTTGGACTTATGCCGAAAAGATCTAGATCTGATTGTCGGTGCCTGTGACGATGCGAATACACCAGCTCCACTTACAAGAGCAACGCAGCAACAATTCGAATTAGCGCGCACAACCTACGGTGGCGACAAAGGAGAACTTCATGTGGTAAAACTGGAAGAGGACGGAGCCGGGGTTTCACTGCATATGGACGGCGAGTGGACGCCCCATTGGAACAAATAGCGACGCTATCTGGCTATCTAACGTTTCTGCTTACCCACTAACCGGTTGAAGGCGCGCCAAACCCAAAGCGAGTTAGGCACGTGTTCGCGCAGCCGATATCAAGCGAGAATAATTAACCCACAACACCGTCACTTTTAAGACGGGTGATCGCCTCGCTGGATAAACCGAGATTACTCAATACCTGGTCAGAATGCTGACCTTTGCTCGGTGCGGGCCCTCTGGGCTTCACATCAGCGGTATGAAAACGCATAGGGATATTTACCGTTGGATAGCGCCCGATAGACTCATGCTCTAATTCAGGAAATAAACCTAAAGCTTCTGCTTGCGGGTCTTTAGTTACCTCATGCAACCCCATTACCGGCCCCCAAATAAGCTTGTCCGCATCAAATATAACACCCCATTCATCTCTGGATTTTGTCGCCAAGGTTTCATCAATACCCTCAACAATTTCTTGCATATTCCGAAAACGCCCGCGTATATCGAGTAGGCGATCATCGTCCAACCAATGCTCACGGCCTATCGCTTTACAGAGGCGTGGCCAGGCCGACTCTTCCGGCATATTCAACACGATCCATTTCCCGTCGCCACACGGATAACGATTAGCGGTGGCGATAATCATTTGATTGCGCGCCCGCGGTCGCAGCGGTGCTTGATCAACCGCGGTAATCGCGTAATCAGTGGCCTGAGTCCAGACGGCAGTTTCATATAATGAGGTTTCAACCACTTGGCCTTCGCCGCTGCGCTCGGCAATACGTAGAGCGGCCAGAATGGCGCCCACTAACGCCAAGCCCACGGTATGGTCGCCTTGTGCAGGCCGCGCCATAGGCACGTCACCGTCTTCGCCTTCACGCATCGCGTCATACAGACCCGAGCGACCAAAAAAGGCCGTTACATCATAGCCCGGTCGCCAAGCTTCAGGCCCCGTGGTGCCATAACCCGTTAACGTAGCGTGAACAAGGCTTGGGTTTACTTGTAACAAACGCTCCGGATTAAGACCAAATTTCTCTTGGCGCCGAGCTAATAAATTGCACAAAAAAATATCAGCCTTGGCCACCAAAGACCGGACCAAATCTGCACCCGCTTCGGTGTCGATGGCAACAGTGATGGATTTTTTCCCTCGATTATCAACATCAAATTGATAATCGTAGTGTTTTCGGGCCTCATCCACTTTCGGCGGTCGCCCCATATTCCTCATAGGGTCCCCCTTGAGGGGCTCGACTTTGATAACTTCAGCGCCCATATCTGCCAGTATAGCGCCCGCGCTAGGTGCGGCCATCCAATTATCGAGCTCAATTACCGTAATGCCTTCCAAGGGTGATACCACGATGTTACCTCTACAAATAAAACGATTTAGTTCAACCTGCAAATCATACCGGATTCGCAGCGAAACGGAGGTATTTTTTAGACGATTTCTCGCCCGTATTTATTGGGCGGGCAAGTTATTTTTGAAGAAGCGCATCATATTGCCGCCCATGACCTTGCTAATTTCTTGGACGGTAAACTCGGCTTTAAGCATCTCGTGGGTTAGCACGGCTAGCTCCGACGTGTCGAAGGGCGCCGCAATGCTACCGTCGTAATCAGACCCAAGTGCGACGTGGTCTACGCCCACCAAATCAATGCCATAACGTATGGCTTTGACAATACCCTGTGGTGTCGCTTCACAGACTGCCGCATCCCAGTAACCCACGCCAATAATACCCCCGGCGAAAGCGATAGACACCATTAACTCATCACTGATATTGCGGTCACTGGCGCAGTTTCCGAAAAAACCTGTGTGACTCACAATCAGCGGAGCCTTGCTCAGTTGCAGTACATCTTTCACTACTTGTTCCGAGGAGTGAGCGACGTCAATAATAACGCCAGCACGCTGCATTTGTATAACGGCCTGACTACCAAAATCTGTTACCCCAGCACCGCTCTCACCGTGCAAGGAACCGCCCAGCTTATTATCGAAAAAATGTTGCAGACCCATCATGCGAAAACCCGCATCGTACAAGACCTGAATGTTATCCAACTTGCCGTCCAGTGCGTGCGAACCTTCAATGCCCAACATTCCCCCCACAATGGACTCACCCGCTTTACGTCGCTGCAACAGCTCCCGCAGTTGTTGACTGGATTCAACGACCATAAGTTCTTTAGGAGAGTTGGATTCGAATTCGTGTAATTTCTTGGCCTGATAAAGAGCTCTAGCGGTGAGGCTGCTCCAAGTGTCCAAAGGCCAGCGCTGCACAATCGCCGCAAGGGTAATGTTGTCCCGAGCTTCAGAGGAATTCTCGGCGTAATTTTGCCCCTGTGGCGATTTCGTTACCGAGGTAAACATTTGCAATGCCACATTGCCCTCGCGCATACGGGGAATGTCCACATGTCCGCGGTCGGACCTCTCCAATAAATTTCGCGCCCACAAAGTACTGTCGCTGTGCAGATCGCCTATCGTCAGGGTCTGGTGCAACGTCTCTGCCTCTTTTGAAATAATGTAATCTGGATGAGGCAGCACTTTATTCATGTTTTTTTCTAATTGTGCCGGGGCAATATATACAGCGACAATCAGTACTAAGGTGATTGAGATGAGGATAAGACGACGCATGAACCGTACTCTTTGTTAAATCGGTGAACAACAGTATAAAGAAACCTTGCTGTAGTTGACAACCGCTGAGTGTCGGTATGATTTTTATCAGGGTATGAAATTACAGCGGGAATGAAATTTCATACGAAAAGGCCACCACCAGCGGCCCCCTTTATTAAGGATAGAGATACTGGTGCGAGATAGTAGCGCCTGCTCTTTGCTAAAATTACCAGCAAAACATGATATTATATAAATACCTTTGCAAAGGCTAACACGCTGGAAGCGTTTGAAGTCACGCAGCGCTTACGCTCGCTTCACTGTACGCCTCAAATGAAATTTTATTCAACTTGTCATGGCCTACTTTCTCAGAAAATCGTTTAGTCTAAATAACTTGAATAGTATATCCCGAGTATTAGGAACAGTTATTACCTTCACTCAACTCGAGTATTAAACAGCACACGTCTACAGAGGCATCGTTGGATATGATTGGCAAAACAATTCGTCAACTACCATTTTTCACTCTTCTTTTAACATTACAAATAGGCTGCTCAAGCGACCAGGCACCAGTTGTTGAACCGGACGTGATCAGAGGACTGAAGGGGTTTCAAGTGTCTGATTCCGCGAGCTCAGAGGTACGCCGTTACCCCAGCGTGGTACAGCCCGCAAAGGAGAGTAAATTATCTTTTGAGGTATCTGGAAAACTAACTGATATTCGTCTTGAAGTGGGCCAGCGCGTTGAAACCGGGCAGGTGTTGGCTGAAATTGATCCGGTGTCCTTAAAATTTAGAGAACAGCAAGCAAAAGCATCACTGGATGAGGCAAAAGCTGCCTACCGCAATGCTCGGCTGGATTATGATCGTAAGACTCCCCTGCTGGCGGAAAATTTTGTGACTCAATCGGAAGTTGATGAAGCAAAAAACAGACTGGTGTCTGTAACAGCACAAGTTGAGCAGGCAAGTAAGCAGTGGAGCATTGCCAAGGACGATTTAAGTAAAACCCAATTAATATCGCCGTTTAAGGCGGTAATTTCATCAATTGAAGTGAAAGATTATGAGCAGGTCTCTCCCGGGCAGGAGATCCTTGGTTTGTACAGCGAGAACGGCTATGAATTGTCTTTTAGTGTGCCGGCGACAATAATCAATCATATTAAACTGGGCGATAGTGCTGAGGTGTTTTTTCCCGACTTGTCGGGACAATCCCACCGGGGGCATATTAAAGAACTCGGTGGCAGGGCCGCGCAGGTGTCGGCCTTTCCTATTGTCGTAATTATTGATGAGCCACCCCCAGGAGTACGGGCGGGGATGGCCGCGGAGGTGTCTTTGCAAATCTCCGTATGGGACAGCAGTGGTTATCTGATACCACTGAGTTGCTTGTATTTTGGAAACACGGATGAAGAAGAATTACAAACAGTCTATGGGGAGGAACCTACTAAAGGGTTCGTCTATTTGTACAACCCTCTTTCGTCGACCGTGAGTATTCAGGAAGTGTCTTTATTGGGCATTCGTGAAAATATGGTAATTGTCAGAGAAGGGCTTAGCCACGGGGATATAGTCGCCGGAGCCGGGGTTTCATATTTGCACGACGGGCAGAAGGTCAAATTACTTCCGCTGGATCAGCAGTAGAGGGTGCAGACAGATGACATGGCTTACGCAATTTGGCTTAGAACGATCCCGATTAACTATTTTAGTCATGGTGGGCTTGGTGTTAATAGGCACCGCGCTCTATAGTGGATTCCCCAAGCGTGAAGACCCTGAAATTACCATCCGCCAATCTGTGGTAACAATTGAGTTTCCCGGCATGAATCCTAAGCGCATGGAAAACTTAATTGCTAACCTCGTAGAGCGAAAGGTCCGTGAAATCCCAGAAGTGGATGAGATCAAAACCCTAATTACTACCGGCCGAACCTCCATTGATGTGACTGTTAAAGATCAGTTCAATGAGCTTGATGCTATTTGGCAAGAACTACGGGATAAAATGGAAGAGGTAGCCCGAGACTTACCTTCCGGCACCCAAGGCCCTTTCGTCAATACCAACTTTGGAGATGTGTCTATTGCCAGTATTGCAATGACCGCAGAGGGATTTAGTTATCGCGAAATGGAAAAGGTTGCCGAAGAGTTGCAACGTCAGCTTTATATATTGGATGGCGTCTCGAAAGTCAGTTTGTTTGGCATACAGGATGAACGGATATGGCTGGAAATTGATGCGGACAGATTGGCGGCAATTGGCGTTCAAATAAGGACGCTAATCAACGACCTGCAGAAACAAAATATTATACTACCAGCTGGCACTTTAAATGCCGACGGACAATCAATATTACTGGAGGCCAGCGGTGACTTTAAAAGTGTTGACGAAATTACCCGAATGCAAACAAAAGTTGAAGGGCTGGATGATTTTGTTCGTTTAGGCGATCTAATCAATGTTCGGCGCGGCCTGGTTTCCCCCAAAGATAAACCGGTGTATTTCAATGGGAAAGAGGCTTTAGTTGTTTCTGTGCAGATGCAATCTGGGGTTGATATTGAATCTCTCGGAAAATTGATCTCTACACACATTGACACTTTTGAAAAAACACTACCGATTGGATACGCCCTAAACTTTGCAACTTTTCAGCCTGAAAAAGTTACGCAGTCTATCAATAATGCGATGAGTAATGTGGTGCAAACGTTTTCGGTTGTGCTCGTTATGGTGATGTTATTTCTCGGCGCGCGCTCCGGTATTGTTATCGCTTCGATTGTGCCTTTTGCAGTGATGTTTGCACTAATTGGTATGTCGATACTGGATATTGACCTGGAGCAGGTATCTATAGCGGCCATCATTATTTCCCTCGGGTTACTGGTGGACAATGGCGTGGTCGTTGTTGAAGACATTCTGCGTCGCTCTCAAGGGGGAGAAACGCTGCACAATGCGGCGCTGGCCGCCGGTGGGCAGTTTTCGATGCCGCTACTGGTTTCCTCCTTAACAACTATCTTTGCGTTTATACCATTTTTCCTAATGGAAGGCGCTGAGGGTGAATATGCATTTTCTTTGGGTGCTGTTGTTGCAATGACTCTATTTGGATCCTGGGTTTCCGCCATTTATATTTTGCCGTTTGTTGCCAAACACTTTTTACCTGCCGCTAATGTTTCTGTTTCAAAGAAGGAGAAAAAATCTACATGGCTGGGTAACCTCTACTCTGTGATTCTGACGAAATCATTAAGGCTTGCGCCTGTAGTGATACTGGCTGGATATGTTGCCGTCTATGGCGCAATTATGCTTCTGGGGCTTGTTTCTAATCAAATGTTCCCCTTAGGGGATAGAAATCAGGTGCTAATTTATCAGGATATGCCCAAAGGCGTTGATATCAGTGCTACCGAGCAGTCGGCATTGAATGTGGGGCGCTGGGTTCTCGACAAAAACAGTAATCCAGGAGTGACTGATCATATTTTATATATAGGCTCTGGTGGCCCTCGATTTTATCTCGCGCTTAATCCCGCTGATTCCGAACCTGAAACCGCGTTCCACTTGGTTAATACGAATTCTCTTGAGAGTGCAGTTTCTTTTACGAAGAGAGCTAATCGTTATCTAGTAGAGAACCATCCAGAGGCGCGTTTTAAAGTGAAGCGCTTGTCGATGGGCGCATCAGAATCAGGCACGGTAGAAGTAAAAATTTCAGGCATGAGCCTAGATCGTTTACTGGGACTGGCAGCTGAAGTTGACGCCATTTTTCGGACTGTCCCAGGGATCACTCAAAATGAGAATGACTGGGGTGAAAAAATACTTAAAGTGATGATTGATATTGATCAGGACAATGCAAAACGTATCGGGGTTAGTTCTGAATCAATGGCTGAATTGCTGTCAGCCTATTTTGATGGCTATACTATTTCAAGTTATCGTGAGGACGATCAGTCGATTCCGATTGTACTCAGAGCCTCACAGCGCAGCCGAAACAGTGCTGATGATTTGTTGAACATCGTCATCGGCAGTAATGGAGAAACGGTCGCACTGGAGCAAGTGGCAAAACTTCGTCCGGTACTGGAGTACTCGCAGATTCGACGCCTTGATCAGGTGAGAACCATTACTATTACGGGTAAAAGTGACGACTTAACCGCAACAGCGCTATTGAATGTAATACAGCCTGGTCTTGATAAACTGGATTTATCGGGCAAGTACAAACTAGAGATTGGAGGAGAGATGGCTGACTCTGCTGATATTAATGGAAAAATAGCGGCCGGGCTGCCAATAGCTTTTTTCCTGATGCTAATAGCTATTGTATTTCAATTTAATTCCTTTCGACGTACGCTCATCATTTTTATGTCTGTCCCATTGATTGTTA
>CAYNZI010000014.1:0-14919 GCA_964401565.1 uncultured Spongiibacteraceae bacterium | reverse complement strand
GCAAACATAAGCCATTTTAGGTTTTGCCATTGCTCTTCCAGCCCTTAGGTTCAGGGATTAATAGCGAGTTAATAAACAGCATGTTAGCGAATTACTGTATAAATTAACAGGTTCTATTTTTCCACCCCGCTCGCCATGCACTGGTAAACTAGCGACCAGAAAATCATTCGCGCAACATCAAAGATACACCTCGCGCCTT
The DNA here is from genome assembly GCA_964401565.1 of uncultured Spongiibacteraceae bacterium. Classification (GTDB taxonomy): domain Bacteria; phylum Pseudomonadota; class Gammaproteobacteria; order Pseudomonadales; family Dasaniaceae; genus Oceanicoccus. The sequence goes on along the minus strand of CAYNZI010000014.1, from coordinate 14,720 downwards.
CAACCCTATACAATCTATCTATGTCATCATTGATCCCAGAGCGACCCATTGTCATCTCTCCCTCACTCGCTACGACGATTGGTCTGGAGGAATCCGTATTACTGCACGTGCTCAATGATATATGTTCGCTAACCCGTGGCGATAACAGGCAGGGCTATCTTTGGTTCAACATTTCAAAGACCGATTTAGAGCGTATTATGCCGTTCTGGAGTGCCGTTGAATTACAGAGAATTAGTAAAAGCCTTAAGGATAAAGGTGTTATATTGATCGAGTCAGCGCCGCTTCAACAGAGCGAGCGACTGTCCTTCGCGATGAATGAAATAGTGAACCATGGAGGCCCTCAGGCACAGCCGTCATCACCCAAACCCGTAGAACGCGTTGCCGCTCAACGGGCATCCGGTGCGAATCTATTGGCGAAGAATTGGTATCCTCCAGATGACTTGCTACAGCTACTTGAGCTTAATCACAGTATTCCCAGAGATTTTGCTCTGCAACAGCGTGAAGACTTTCTGATGTATTGGCAAGATCGCCAACAGGTATCCCACTCCTGGCCCAGTAAGTTTCGCCAACATGTACTAAAACAATGGCGGTTCCACCAAAGCCGGGTGGCAGAGGTAGCAACTCAGCAGGTTCAATCCAACGAGCTGAACAATAGCTGGCATCCCAGTCACGACGCTTTGGAAATATTACACCGGGCAGACGTAAACCCCGATTTCATCAACGACGCCATTCCCGAATTTGTCTTATATTGGCGTGAACGCGGTCAAGCTCACAGCACCTGGAATTCAAAATTCATTGCTCATATCCGCCGGCAGTGGGCTAAATATACCAAGTCGATGGAATTGGATTACGAACCCAGAGAAATTGCAGCGAGCTGGCAACCCAACGAAGATGTCTACGATATACTGAAGCTGGCAAATATCGATATTGCTTTCGCCCGAGGCCTTGTCGCCGAATTTGTTTTATTCTGGCGCGATACTCAGCAAATCCAGCGTTCGTGGAATACCAAATTCTTACAACACGCCAAATACCAATGGGCAACACGCCATCAAATGGGCCAACACTATGCGGGACAGCAACTCACTGATCGATCAGCTCAGTCGGAACGTAAAACAACCTTCGAACACCTTACCGACCGAAGCTGGGCACAAAATCTCGTCGAGGGCAGCTGAAATGACAGCGTCAGATTACTATCGACAACAAGCGGCCGACAGCATACCCACTGAAGATCACATCACCGCAATCAACCAGATGTTTACCGAATTCCAGTTGGCCTATCACAACCAATTTCACAAAGCCTTTTCCGACGATCAAAAAATCATCATGGCAAAACAGCTATGGGCGAAGACATTAAGTGACTTGGCACCTGAGCGCATTGTTGCCGCTACTCGCCGCGCTATCAAAGAATCGGAATATCTTCCCACCTTACATACCATCAGAAAATTCAGTGAGCCTGTGCCAAAAGAGCTGGGACTCCCTGACGCCTACAATGCGTATCTTGAAGCCTGTCGTGCAGCCACACCTAAAATCGAACAGCGCTGGACGCACCCGGCGGTCTATCTGGCTGGCAGTGCCTCCGATTGGTTTTTTCTGGCCAATAGTATTGAAACCAGAGCTTTCCCGGTGTTCAAGCGCAATTATGAAATATTGTGTGAGCGGGTTATGCGTGGTGAGAGATTGGACTTGCCGGTCCACAAGGCCATACCGGAAACCATCAGCCATTCACTATCTAACGAAGAACGCAAAGAACGTTTGCACGCACTGCGCCAGGAACTGGATATCTGAACCGCCATAACGCCCAGCCCCACACCTCTGTACTAACATGAGTCGGTGTACAGAGGTCCATCGTTGAAGCTGGTTATTAGCCATCGTCAACCATGGATTTTATGTGAGGAACCGCTACAATAGCAGCCTGTCTATCTCACGGATTCACAAGTAGATCACCCATGACTAAACCTCAAACCGACTCCAAAAACACTCATTTCGGCTATAAGACCGTGGACAAGGAGAACAAGGAAGGGATGGTCGCTGGCGTATTCCACTCCGTTGCCGCCAAATACGACCTGATGAATGATCTCATGTCTGCCGGCGTACATCGCATTTGGAAACGTTTCACCATCGAGTTATCCGCTGTGCGTCCAGGGCACCATGTTCTGGATATCGCCGGAGGCACTGGTGACCTCGCCGCAAAATTCAGCAAAATCGTCGGCCCACAAGGCAGGGTCGTTCTCGCCGATATCAATGAGTCTATGTTGAGAGTGGGTAGAGACAAAATGACCGACCTTGGTATTGTCGGCAACGTAGAATATGCACTAGCCAATGCCGAATGCCTGCCATTCCCTGATAATACCTTTGACTGCATCACCATCTCTTTCGGTTTGCGCAACGTTACCGACAAAGACGCAGCCTTGCGGTCGATGAACCGCGTACTAAAACCAGGCGGTCGTTTGTTGGTGCTGGAATTTTCTAAACCCAGTAATGCATTATTGAGCAAGGCCTACGACACTTACTCTTTCAAACTGTTGCCAAAAATAGGCAAGCTAATCACCAACGATGAAGACAGCTACCGCTATCTGGCCGAGAGTATTCGCATGCATCCTGACCAGGAAACGCTAAAAGAAATGATGGAAGATGCGGGTTTTGCGCGCTGCGAGTATCACAATATGACAGGCGGCATCGTTGCTGTTCACAAGGGCATAAAACCTTGATAGTCAGTAATACTCTACACACCGCTGCAATCGCAACGCTGGAAGCCGCCATCAACAAAGCGCTGCAACTGGACCCGTCAACTCTCATTAAATTGAATACATTGCAAAATCACGTATTTTCTCTGCACTGCACGGCTCCCGAGATAAACCTCTACTTCATTCCCGGTGAAAATGAGATCCGTCTCTGTGGATTGTTCAGCGATGAAGCCGACACAAGGCTCACAGGTAGTGCTCGAGCATTCGCAAAACTGGCAACGGCAACAGACCCTGCCAGTGCATTAATCAATGGCGAGCTGGAGCTTCATGGCGATAGTCAGGCGCTGATCAGTTTGCAAAAAATCTTTAAACAGCTAGATATTGACTGGGAGTCGCCCCTCGCTTCTATTTTTGGCGATGTCATAGGGCACCAGATGGGTCGCGATATCCGTCGGGGTCTGCGCTTCGGATTACAGGCCTTCGAAGGACTTAAACGGCAGGTCGACGACTACTTCATCGAAGAAAGTAACTTGCTGCCACCACCCTGGCAAGTAGACAGTTTCTACAATGATGTCGATCAGCTCGCGATGCGCACTGAGCGCTTACAAGCGCAAATTAATAAACTTCGGCAAAGTGCCACGGGCAGTATAACTGCTAGTCTTCGAGAGCAGTAAAAGGGATCATTTGTGTCACGCATTCTACGACTTGGAAAAATCGCACGTGTTGTCACGCGTTACCGACTGGACACGTTTATCGACAAGAACCAGCTCCCCTCCTCGCTGGCAGCCCTATTTACCATTGCCCCCTGGCGATTGTTTTCCATTCCTGATCAATCACGTGGCGCCCGGTTACGTCAGGCACTTGAAGAATTAGGCCCCATTTTTGTTAAATTTGGCCAAATGTTATCCACTCGACGGGATTTATTACCCGACGACATTATCGATGAACTGGCAAAACTTCAGGATCAAGTACCACCTTTTCCATCCCAGCAAGCTATCGACATTATTGAAGGCGCTCTGGGTCAGTCTGTCGACAACCTTTTTGCCCAGTTCAGCGCACAACCTATGGCCTCAGCCTCGGTGGCGCAGGTTCACGCGGCTACCTTGTTTAGCGGTGAAGAGGTCGTTGTAAAAGTTATTCGTCCCGGTATCGAACTGACCATACAGCAAGACATTAAACTGCTATTCACGCTGGCGAAGTTAATAGAACGCTATTTTCCGGACGGGCGCCGTTTACGCCCTGTCGATGTCGTCGATGACTATCAAATCACCATACTCGACGAATTAGACCTACAAAGAGAGGGTGCCAACACCTCACAATTGCGACGAAATTTCGCCAACTCTGACCTACTATATGTACCAGAAGTCCACTGGGATTTTACCAATCGCCATGTATTAACAATGGAAAGAATTCACGGCATTCCCGTTACCGATATAAAAGCCCTGGAACAACAAAATACCAATATGAAAGCGCTGGCCGAGCGTGGCGTTGAAATATTTTTTACTCAGGTCTTTCGAGACAGCTTCTTTCATGCAGACATGCATCCCGGTAATATTTTTGTATCCCGACAGCACCCGGAAAAACCCCAATATATTGGTATAGACTGTGCAATTATCGGCTCGCTGAGCGAATCTGATCAGTATTACCTGGCGCGCAATCTGCTGGCCATTTTCCAGCGCGACTACCGACTGGTAGCCGAATTACATATTGAATGTGGATGGATTCCCGCCGACACCAAAGTTCACGATTTTGAATCAGCGATGAGAAGCGTGTGTGAACCTGTGTTCGAAAAACCGCTGGCAGAGATATCCTTTGGACAATTGCTAGTGTATCTATTTCAGACCGCTCGCCGTTTTGAGATGGAAGTGCAGCCGTCGTTAGTGTTGCTACAAAAAACACTGCTCAACATAGAGGGTTTAGGCCGCGAACTATATCCGCAGCTAAATCTCTGGGATACTGCACAACCTTTTCTGGAGCAGTGGCTGAAAGATCGCTATGCCCCTAGCGGCGTTTACAAGCGATTGCGCAAACACATGCCGGCACTGCTTGAACAGTTACCACACTTACCGGAAGCATTACTGGTAAGCCTGAGTCAGCCGAAACAGCCCCCAGCGGCCAACGACCACGCAGACCGACTTCAACGATTGGAGCAAGAGTTACAATCGCAGCGCAACCGCAGCAACACCATCATCATTGGGTTAATCGTTTTACTAGTGATCGCCAATCCCGATATTAGCGTGGCGGCGCAGCAATTACCGACTGTCGGCTGGGCTGCCATTGCAGTACTACTACTCTGGCTGCGACGCTGAATGTTCTGTGTCATAATGCCGATCTTACTCCGATACAACAAACCATGACTGAGACAAGCTTGCACAATACCGGCAATGAGGAATTTTTGGATCAAGTCCGCTGGAACAGTGACGGCTTAGTACCGGCCATCGCTCAGGATCATTTAAACGATGATATTCTGATGGTTGCATGGATGAATCGCGAGGCTTTGGCACTGACTGTTGCTGAACAGCGCGCCATATATTGGTCACGATCACGTAAAAAGCTGTGGCGCAAAGGAGAAGAATCCGGCAATGTGCAGTCGATCAAGGAAATCCGAATCGATTGCGACGAAGATGTAATCATCCTGAAGGTAGAACAGTTAGGAGGTATAGCCTGCCACACCGGAAGACGCAGTTGTTTCTATCGCAAGCTCGACAACGGTGTATGGAAAACTGTAGAAAAAGTAATCAAAGACCCCAAAGACATGTATAACCAGTAATTATTGTAAGTGACCGAATGTATGAGTGATGTAATACAGCAATTGACAGCCATATTGGAACAGCGCAAACAAAACGCTGACCCGGAGTCTTCCTATGTCGCCAGTTTACATCACAAAGGGTTGAACAAAATCCTCGAAAAAGTAGGTGAAGAAGCCAACGAAACAATTATTGCCGCCAAAGATTCAGAACAAAGCGGTGACAATAAAGAGTTGATCTATGAAACTGCCGACTTGTGGTTTCATTCCCTGGTGATGTTGTCACATCTTGGCGCAAACGGCACTGATGTCGTCAATGAACTAGCGCGGCGTTTTGATATGTCGGGGCTCGACGAAAAAGCATCACGTAAATAGCCGCCGCCTCAACGGTGACAATACCGTCTTTTTAAATCTCAGGCGTCTTAATACTGGCGGCTAACTAGAAAACAATGTTGGAGAGTAACTATGGGCTTAGGTGGAATTAGCATTTGGCAATTATTGATTGTTCTGGCTATCGTCGTCATGTTGTTCGGCACCAAACGATTACGTAATATTGGTGGCGATTTGGGTGAGGCAATAAAGGGGTTTCGTAGTAGCATGTCCAATGATCCCGACGAAAAAAAGCCAGATGACAACGAAGGCGATGTGTCTGTAAATGATGACGTCGATATTGATAAGAAAGACAACGAGAAACAATAAGACACTAGATGTTTGATATCGGATTTCAAGAACTACTGCTCATCGGCGTAATTTCGCTGCTCATTATGGGCCCGGAGCGGCTTCCGGGCGCTATCCGCACCTCCAGCCTATGGATTGCCAGATTACGCCGCAGTTTTCAGCAAATTAAATCTGAAATCGAACGGGAAGTGGGTGCTGATGAAATCAGGCAACAGATACACAACGAATCTATAATGAAAGACTTGGAAAAAACCAAAGAAGCCATTCAAGAACAAATCCAAATAGTCTCTGATGACATCAAGCCAAATTTCGAGCATCTACCACACGATACAAACAGCGGTCATACCCACAGTCATACTAACAGCGACGCTGAACATAGTAGCGGCGAAGAACCTGATGATACGAGCGTTATCACACCAGAAAGTAAACCATGACAGAACCTGAAAAAAATCAAGACCAGGCACAACCACTGGTAAGTCACCTCACCGAGTTGCGAGATCGATTATTACGCTGTGTATTGGCAATTTTAGTGGTTTTTTTCAGTCTATTTTATTTCGCTAACGACATCTATTATTTTGTCTCAGAACCTCTGCGAGTATTGTTACCGGAGGGAACTAGTATGATTGCCACGGAAGTAGCCTCTCCATTTTTAACGCCCTTCAAGTTAACCTTAGTGGTTTCGTTGATCCTAGCCATGCCTATTATTCTCTATCAAATTTGGAGCTTCATTGCCCCGGGCATGTACCACTCCGAAAAACGTATCGCCATCCCATTACTCGCGTCAAGTATCATCTTGTTTTATGCGGGCTTGGCGTTCGCATATTATGTTGTTTTTCCACTGATATTTGGGTTTTTCAGCGGTGTAGGGCCTGAAGGCGTCGCCTACACGCCTGATATTGCGCGTTTTCTCGATATCGTGTTGAAATTGTTTTTTGCCTTTGGCATCGCCTTCGAAATTCCCATCGCAACGATATTGTTAATTTGGGCGGGCATTACAACACCCGAATCACTATCGGAAAAACGCCCTTATATTGTGGTTGGCTGTTTTGTGTTTGGCATGCTGCTAACACCACCCGATATCATTTCTCAAGCCCTGCTAGCACTGCCCATGTGGCTGCTATTCGAATTCGGCGTATTTTTCGGTCGCTTTATTCGTCCACGCAGTGATGAAGCCGCTGTTTAAAAAGTCCATCTACACATTTTGCCATGAGTTCAGCGCCAAAATGGACTAACACCCTGTAAGATATCGCTGTATTAGACCGTTTCTATCGAATATGCCTGCGAATAACCGCTAACCCGTGGTCGATGCCTTGCCTAGGCTATTTGATGACGAACGCTTACTCGAACGTATACCTCTCATTAATTCATATTCTCCTACAAATTTGCTCCAATTTCCGCTACCCTATTGCCCCGTAAACGCTAATGAGCAGACCACTAAGGTCCCGTTGGCTAACGTATTTTAAGCACGTATTTTTTGGTATTCAATCTGATGTTAGACAACAGCACCCTCTCTCAACTAAAACAACTAAAACAAGACATTGAAGACAGCAAGGAATATGCCGAAGGCCTTGTCAAAGGCACTCAACGTAAGTTCGGCTTCGTTGTATTGGAAGACGGTCGGGAAATTTTTCTGAGCCCCGATGAAATGGTAAAAGTTTTTCCCGGTGATAAAGTTAATATTCTTATCACCACCGAACAGAAAAATACCAAAGATAAAAATGCCAAAGATAAAGTCAGCGGAACCTTGCAAGCACTACTGCAGTCGCCACTTAAAGAATTCAACGGACGTTATATTATCAAAGGACAGGGGCATTTCGTTGAGCCCGACCTTCCGCAATTGAATAGATGGATTTTTGTACCTCCTGCGGCAAGAAAAAATGCCGCCGCAGGTGACTATATCCGCTGCAAGATAAGCCGCCACCCTTATCCAAACGAGAAGCCTCAGGCGAAAATACTTGAAGTCATCGGCAATCTCGAGAAAAAGGGTATTGAGACAGAGTACGTAACGAGCAAATTTCAGCTAGACCCCGCATGGAAAGATAACTGGGAAGAGTCCTTAGCCACTGTAGACTTCTCACAACGTAAAGACATGCAAGACGTACCCTTTGTTACCATCGATGCAGCCAGCACCAGAGATATGGACGATGCTTTGTATGTCAGCAAAACCGATCGGGGATGGACATTGCAGGTCGCTATTGCCGACCCTGATGCTTTTGTCATTTCAAACTCTGACCTGGATAAACAAATATCTCAACGTGCCATATCCACTTATATGCCGGGTTGTGCTATTCCCATGTTACCCGCTAAATTGGCCAATGATTTGTGCTCCCTTGCGCCGGAAAAAATTCGTCCGGCAATGGTTTGCCAGATTGAAGTCAACAGCGCTGGTGACATCGAAGACTACTCTATTATCGAAGCCACAATATCCTCCAAAGCAAAACTGACCTACGACGACGTATCAGTATTTTTGGATCAGGGCGACGGCATCACAGCGCTGGCCAACTGTAGTGCACACGGCGACGTATTGACCCAGTTAAAAAAACTATCCGACGCCCTGTTGCTTAACCGCAAAGACAAAAACCTGGTGATACCCAATCGGCCCGACTTGCGCCTTGTTCTCAACGCCAAGGGGAAAATGGACCGTATAGTGCTACAACATAAAAATTCGGCGAGTCAGGTTGTTGAAGAATGTATGATTGCGGCTAATCGCTGCGTCACCCAAATGCTCGACGACGACGCTATTTTTGTTAGCCATCCGGGTTTTCGCCCAGAGCGAGTTGCCGATGTTTGTAAGTTAGCTGAGGAACAGTTGTCGCTAACAAATATAGACGTTACTCAGCCAGAAGGTTACCGACATATTATAAAATCCATTGATGATGATTCACTGGATTTCCCTCTTCGCGCCGTACTAAGTCGCTTACTATCGAGGGCCAGGTTAAGCAATAAGCGCCTACCACATTTTGGAATGGGCCTACCCTCATATACTACTTTTACTTCTCCGATTCGAAAATATACTGACTTGTTAGTACACCGAATTATCAAAGAAAAGTTACACGGCCTAGCTCAGACTCGCTGTAGCGACGAACAACTGGCTGCGATCCAGCAGCGGCAGGATAATTCCCGTCAGGCTCGTTCGCAGATGGAGCAGTGGCTCAAATGCCAGTTTATACAACCGTTAGTAGGGCGGGAATTTAGCGGACAAGTATCACAAATAAACAGCAATGGTTTTACCGTGCGCTTAGATGAAAACCTGATTGAAGGGTTTGTAGAAACACGGACTCTACCGGATAAATACAGCTTTGACCCAATGCGACTGCGACTCAAGAGTAAAAAGTTGACTATCGAACTTGATCAGGCCATCAACATTGTCGTTAAGGAAGTCGATTGTGATCAACGCAGTATTCGCTTTACTCTTCCGGTAGCCGTTCAGCAGCCTACAGAAACTGCAGAACCCGCACCACCGTTGATAGAAAACGCTAACGCTTCAGTGAATGGATCAATCGAGTAGTCGTCTATTCATCTAGTGTAAGTATGGTTTAATTATGAATACGAGGGCCGTGGCTTAGATTTTTTGCGGCAATCAATTGTTGTTGATCCATTTTACGCTTTACCTTCGCGACCAGAGAAATCATCTCATCAACACCCATAGAGCGTAGAAACTCACCGACATCTCTTCGAGAAGAGTGGGTCAGCGATCCTTCTATTAGCTCAAGGCAATCGATAATCTGCACTTCAGTATCATTCAATACCGCGTCGGCATCAAAAATCAATTGGGTGAAAACGTCTACAATCGACATCTCGTCGATAACACCTTTGTCGTTGTTTGCCAACGGCATTGCTATTTCCTCTTTACGATAGCAGCGACATAAACAGTCACCAAATCAGTTGCTCTTTTTCAGTATGGACCAAAAATTAGGAAATTGCACAAAAATAGACCCAAGAACGTCCATCCATAGATACGTTCGCCCCATTTTGGTTCAAATTTGCTGACAAATATAACAATGGGGTAAGAAGAGTGCTTACAATGGCTGAATAGCCATTACGTAACGTAAGGAATTATCCAGCACAAGGGTCGCGACGGAATTTGCGTCGCTAAGAAATCGCAAGCTATAAGAGTGAGGACTATAATCTCTTGGGAAAGGTTCTTTCGGACGCCGTTACACGTCCCGACTATTAAAAAGGCGCATGTCCCGGTGTACGAGGATAAGGAATGACATCGCGGATATTATCCAATCCAGTAACATAGCTGATGAGCCTTTCGAATCCCAGACCAAAACCTGCATGCGGTACTGTTCCGTAACGTCTCAGGTCTCTATACCACCACAAGTCATCACCGACATTCTGTTCTGCCATGCGAGCATCCAACACATCAAGTCGCTCTTCGCGCTGACTGCCACCGATAATTTCGCCAATACCCGGCGCTAACACATCCATGGCAGCTACGGTTTTGTTGTCATCATTCATTCGCATATAGAATGCTTTTATTTCTTTGGGATAATTCATCACGATCGTAGGCGCACCGATATGCTCTTCGCACAAAAAACGTTCATGTTCAGATTGTAGATCGAGGCCCCACTGTACTGGAAATTGAAACTTTCGTGATGAGTTCTCAAGAATACGGATAGCTTCACTATAATCAATACGTTCAAAATTTTGCTGCGACACTTTTTCCAACCGCTCAAGGCAGGTTTTATCAACATATTGATTGAAAAACTCCATATCATCACCGCATTTATTGAGCACTGCACCAAATAGATATTTCAAAAAATCCTCTGCCAGCGTTGCATCATCATTTAAATCGGCAAAGGCTATTTCCGGTTCAACCATCCAAAACTCTGCCAAGTGACGGCTGGTATTAGAATTTTCCGCTCTGAAAGTGGGACCAAACGTATACACTTTAGACATAGCCATGCAAAACGCTTCAACATTAAGCTGGCCGGAGACAGTCAGAAAAGATTCATCGGAGAAAAAATCTTGTTTGAAATCTACAGCACCATCAACGCCACGAGGAAGATTGGCCATATCCAACGAACTCACTCGAAATAACTCTCCAGCACCTTCACAATCACTGGCAGTAATTATTGGTGTATTGACCCACTGAAAATCTCGATCAAAAAAATAATTGTGGATAGAATTTGCCAGTACATTGCGAACACGAGTCACCGCGCCAAATGTATTTGTCCGGGGGCGCAAATGAGCTATCGTACGAAGGTATTCAAAACTATGCCGCTTTTTTGCTACCGGGTAAGTCTCGGGGTCATCAACCCAACCGACGACCTCAACAACCGCTGCTTGTATTTCGAAATCCTGACCCTTCCCTTGAGAGGCCACCAGAATACCGGAAACCCTGACAGAACAACCAACGCCAGCTTGAAGCACCTCGGACTGATAGTTATCTAATTCCGCCGGAATCACTGCCTGAATAGCAGCAAAACAACTGCCGTCGTGTATCGCCATAAACGAAATACCGGCTTTCGAGTCTCGTCGACTACGTACCCAACCCTGAGCCGTCACGACAGTTCCCGGCTCGACACTTCCCGATAATAACGATTTGATCACAGTGGCTGACATGGCAGCTTTGCCTCATACATAAAACAATGAATGTCAGCACCGAACATGACGGCTATGACAGGGGACCCTATTCTATTGTCATTTATTAGGAGCTCAAGTGATATCACTAACAAACAACAGCTAGACGGATAACTGTTAGCTCAACTGTGAAGACAACCAATCCTTCAGTGCTGGACCTGTGCCCATATCCCAGGGAACTACATCCTCCTTATTCTGTAATTTATACTCAACCAACTCTTCATTTAAACGAATGGAGCCAGTAGCCCTTACATGAAAGACGATCAATAATTGATTAGCGCGATGAAAGGCATAGTTGCCCACAAACTCGGCTATTTCACCATTCAAGCCAAGCTCTTCATTGACTTCTCGTAACACCGATTCCTCAGGCGTCTCTCCTCTCTCTAAAAACCCTGTAATCAAAGCAAATATCCCTTCTCTCCACTGGGCATTGCGGGCCAATAATACTTGCCCCTCATATTCTACGATTGCTGCCACAACCGGAGTGGGATTATCCCAATTAACGTAACCACATGCATAGGCGCACTGGAGTCGAAGCTGGCCATCCAAATGCTCACTGACTACGCCCCCGCCACACTGGGGACAAAACTTGATGACATGTTGATTCATATTTTGCTCTCATTCGTTTTATTGTCGACAGATAATGGCGAACAGGTTAATAGATAATGTCACTCCAGACAACCTGCATAGCCGCTTCGTACAGCGCTAACAGAGCAGGCCGAAACCGTGAAGTGTGCACAAGGGTATTGACTGTTATACACTGCCACATATCAAATCGAAGATATCACACGGGACTTAAACCAACGATGAATACACCATTAGACAATGCCCGTTACCTATCGCTAGGTACTCAAAAGAGAGATGGAAGCTATGTGAGTACACCCGTATGGTTCGCAGTTGACAAAACCGGCAGTATTTATTACGTTTTTTCGGCGAAAGACGCGGGAAAAGTGAAACGGTTAAAGAATTTTTCGAACGCCAACATTGCTCCCTGCACCGCCTCAGGAAAAACGTCGGTTAATGCGATACCAGTGACAGCAACACTCATCGGTGACGATAGGGAAACTGAAAACGCACATCAACTGCTGGTAAAAAAATATCGCTGGCAAATGCGTATTTTAGATCTACTTTCACGGCTCTCGGGAAAATATCACCAGCGTCAGTTTATAAAAATAACCGGCATGTAGACCCAATGGCTGGCTCTACGGACTTTCGCAAATACCTTACTGGTTGAGATCAGAATCTTTCCAAAACTTCGTGCCTTTGATAGTAGCCTGAAGAGCGAGCCCCGTATCGGTCAGCTGATAGATTTTAATTCCATCCAGTGTCACTTCTCCAGAAATTGCCGCACCTTTGTCATTGGCCTTGGCCGCCGCGTCAGCCTGACCGCCAAACGCCCAACCACTGTTGACAAATCGAGTCATGACTTCTCGATTCTCAAAAACAAATATCGCGCGAAAGTCTTTCGCTCCCAACCCCAAACCAACCCCAATCTCACCCATTTTCATGTACGTGTTTTTACCATTGGCATTGTCAACAACAACACCAAATCCATTCCCAACACTGGCGAAGACAATATTGAAATTGAGATTACTAAACACTGCATAACCTGGTGCTTTGCGAATTTCGTTGCGAGTATCGGGCTTTACTTTATAAAGTTCATTAAGTACTTCCGACTTCATGGCGGCAATATGAGCCCGTTGTTCCTGCCTTGTTTTACCAGGCGCGGAACAGGCCGCTACCAATACCACCAGAATCAGTGAAATATATCGCATGGTTAATCGCATGTTTACCTCTTTTATAGTGTTGTTCTTACGCGTCAAGATCCGGTATCAACATCGTTTTAATAGTCTCTATATTTTGCTTCAACCGCAGTTTTCGCCGTTTCAGTCGTTGCAATTGCAACTGGTCAATATAGGGAAATAGCTGCAGGTTATCAATTTCAGTATCTAGCATACGGTGTTCAGTTTGCAACTGAAAAAGCTGGAAGCTGAGCGATGGGATTTCGGTATTTTCCATGGAGCGCAAAATAGCCTGTTAAAGGGTGAAAAACAACTGTCGTTGATAGTTAATTAACCTCTAAAGAGGTAGCCAAGATCAGATGGACCGCTAGACGGTTTCCTGATCAGGTTATCGTCAATTGATTATCAACGAAGCGCTTAATCGTATGTTGACCTATTTCATCCATCGAGGTAAATTCCAAACTGCATAAAACCCCGTCATCCGCCTCGTCTATATTGATGACTCGCGCATAAATATCAGTGGTGTCAGCACCCAGCAATTGCAGTGAAACCTCAATTTTGATCTCAGAAAATGGTACTAATTCAATCGGACTCCGCATCAGCAGCCCCGCATAACCCAAATCAATCACTTCCCCACGAAATTGATCCGGCTGTACCTGTTTGCCAAGTAAACGACGAAAGTAACAGGGCATATTGATATTCACCCGTGGACTTTTCCGTATTTCCCTACGCGGTACAGTCATTGCTCTTGGTCGAGTAGTGCCCATCAAATCATACAGATTGACGGGTTCCCGCTTACCTTTAACGTGCACTCTGTTTGGCTCACCCACCAAAACGAAAGACTTCGCTGCGCGATAGGTATTTTCACTAATAAGAACCTGCCCGCGAAGGCTTTGTGCCTCAATACGCGACGTCAAATTCACTTCGTCACCAATCACTGTGTATTCTCTATGATGCTTGGAGCCTACGGCCCCCGCAACCACCTCACCGGTATTGATTCCAATCCCCATGAACAACTCGGGCAAGCCCAGAGCGATATTCTGTTGATTAAATTCAGACATAGCCCGCTGCATCTCGACAGCGCAGGCGATCGATCGCTCAACATCGTCTATTTCACTGTTCGGTGCACCGAACAACACCATGATGGAGTCACCCATCAACTTATCGATAGTGCCTCCGTGCCGGACAATGACATTCGTCATTTGAGAAAAATAACGGTTTAATAGCTCCATCACCGTCATCGCCGAATAGGTTTCAGCAAGCGCTGTAAAGCCACGAATA
>CAYNZI010000013.1:0-15197 GCA_964401565.1 uncultured Spongiibacteraceae bacterium | reverse complement strand
TAACAATTTCCTTTACTTAAAGCTTGTTCTTAAAGCAAAGCTCACTTATATTGGAGATGTATCTCGACACAACTACTCAAAAAGTGATCAGGATAGATCAACAAGCTTTCACCAAAAACCGGTGCTAGCAGACGCATAATTAGAACGACTATACTTAGGGCTGCCATTATGTTGGATAACTGTACTATTGAGGAACGCTGGAACGCTGTCGACGAACTCGTCGAGCGCTGGCTGCAGGAGCGGCAATCGGTCATCGTTCAATTTTGTGCGCTCAGCGGAGTGCATGAGCTCAGCCAAGACAATGACCCATCCAACGTGCGACTGCAGCGTTTCTGCCAGCTGCTTGTTGACTATATGTCAGCGGGGCATTTCGAAGTTTATTACGAAGTCATCCGCGAAGCTGAAGCTTTTCAGGATGGTAGCGCAAATTTGGCAAAAGCCCTCATGCCCGAAATAACAGTAACGACCAAAGTATCCATGGACTTCAATGACCTTTATGCCGATGCGAAAAGGGATCTGACCAATTTATCCAATAGCTTATCGGAATTAGGTGAAAACCTGGCTTCCCGGTTTGAACTGGAAGATCAATTGATCGACACCATGCATGAAGCCCACCGTGAACAGGTAGCCTGATTCCACTGAGTGAGGTCTCGCCCTTGCTGGTAAGGTCCCTATTAGTAGATTAAAAGGGGCAAGATGACAGTAGCCGCCACTGTATGGTGGCGCTGCACTCAACCACCCCGTCTACGACATAGAGCAAGCTGGTTAGCATGACTACTCGCCCCTCCGCAAAAATCACGACAACAACGTATTTGGATCGTTTCGGCTCACTTTCATTGATAGCACTGCTATTTTTGCTTACAGCGTGCGATGGCAGTAAATCACCGAATAAAAGCTGGGAAAATGCCGTAAAAGGCACTTACAGCGCGTCACTATCCCAGGACGGAACACTCAGTATTATTGGCTCCATCACTCACGGTGGCAGCCTGTGGTCAACCCGTAACAATGAGCGTCGATTTAACTGGAACCATGACGCTGCTGGCGAACCTACCAACATCATCGCAAGCGGTTTTTCTCCGAACGGCTTATTCGCGCTGACTGCCGACCATCAAACCATGGTTTTGTGGGATACCACCACGGGGCAGGCCATCACGTTCTGGGCTGCTCCGAATGAGGTGATGTCTGTTGCGCTAACCCCCGATGGTAACTATGCACTGTTAGGGCTGGGAGACTATACCGCAGTTTTATTTGACGTGAAACGTGGCGGCATCCAACGCACATTTTATCACCAGGGCCGAGTTCGCAGCGTTGCTCTCAGCGCAGACGGTCAACTCGCAATAAGCGGCTCAGAAGACAGAACAGCAAAGCTTTGGGATGTGACTAGCGGCAAAGAATTGTTCAGCTGGGATCACGAAGAAGAAGTCGTTACTGTCGCTATTGCAGCCAACGGCAAAAAGGCATTAAGCGTCGCTAAATATGATAAGGCGGTCATTTGGGATACCACCTCTGGCAAAGCCCTTGGCAACTTACCACTGACAGCCAGTTCGATAAAACGTGGACAGACATTTACCAGTGCCCGTTTTTCAAGTAACGGAGCCCTGCTATTAACCGGCAATTCCAATCGCTTGGTACAATTGTGGGACACTCTGTCGCTGAAAGAACTAGCAAGCTGGACGGTACCAAAACGAGACCCATGGAAACCGACCAGTGCATCGATTGTAGCCGTGAGCTTTAGTGGTAAACAAGGTGTCTACTACGCAATCGCCTCAAACGGTTTTACTCACCAATTGAAACGCTAGAGTGATATAACCTCTGTCGCTAAGGAACAACACCATGGCACTCTATGCTGAACGGGTCCTGACCGTAGAAACAACTACGGTCAGGATCATGTCACAGGATTTAGCCTTCTGCGCCCGTAATAGAAACCAATTCCACATCAAAGATTAACGTGGCATTAGGGCCAATGGGACCACCGCCTGTTCCACCAGGACCATAAGCTAATGCGGAGGGAATGAACAACTGCCACTTTGAGCCAACCGACATCAGCTGCAATGCTTCAGTCCAGCCAGGAATGACGCCATTAACAGGAAAACTAACGGTAGCACCACGAGTATAAGAGCTGTCAAATTCAGTACCGTCAATTAAAGTACCGGCATAATGAACTTCAACGGTATCTGTTAACGCCGGCTTCGCACCCGACCCCTCCGTAATAACGGTATACTGTAGACCGCTTTCAGTGGTCACAACACCCTCTTTGGCTCCATTCTCAGCGAGGAATGCCTCACCTTCAATCATATTCTGTTCGGCAATTTTTCCAGCGTCTTCTTGCTGCTTAGCTATTTGTTGCTGCTGGAAGGCCTGCATTTCTGTCATGATCTCTTCCTGAGTCATTAATTGATCCGCGCCCTCAATTGCATCCTTTACACCTTGCGAGAACGCATCGGCATCAATAGAGAATGACTCTTGCTTTATACGCTGGCCCAACCCAATACCCATGCCATAACTGACACGCTTCTCTTCACTATCCAGCGTCATTGCTGCGGGAGCAGTATCTACTGCCGGTTCAGCGGCCTGTTGATCACATGCTATCAATGTTGCACTGATAGCGACAGCCAGTACTATTTTACGTTTCATGGTAATTCCTGTTTGCACATTTATTAGAGAACAAATTACTGTCCGTGGCGAAAACCATCGGGGAGACGTATGTTACTACTGTTATTGCCCTCAGTAATAGAGGCTTCTATCACGTTTTCAAGCTCCGAGTGCCCAACAGCTGCTGAAGGGTCTGTAATGACCATAGGCAGAAACAGCACAGCTGCCGCCAAAAACACTAAGACTAATTTAACGTACCCACTCATTTGCACCCCGCCAACCGAGCAACTAGCCACCATCGACTATAGCACTCAATGCACAAAGCAACGCCAGTGACACCCACTACTCGAGGACACGGCGCTACAGAGGGTCAAAAGAGAGAGCCTGCAACGGCAAAGATGTCTATAATTTCATCTACGTCAGTAGGTAAACGCGGTAGACTCCGCCCCTCTAGACGACCTCATATTTTCGTCTATACTATTCAATTATCAGGAAAAACAAAGGGTTATGATATATGGCTAACAATAAAAAAGCCCCGGCCAAACAAGCAACAGGCCAAAAGAAGGCCCCCGTAAAAGCCAAAGCTGTAACCAAAACAAAAACGGCCGCCGTGAAAAAGGCTCCCGCAAAGAAAACAGTGGCGAAAAAAGCACCGCCTAACAAGGCACCTGTGAAAAAAGCACTCGCGAAGAACACAACAACGAAAAAATCTCCGCCCAAAAAAAACACCGTAGAAAAAGCGCCCGCAAAGACGACGACGAAGAAAGCTCCTCCCGAAAAAGTCGTCGTGAAGAAGACCGATACCACTAAAAAGCCCGCACCCACAACAGCGGCGCCAACTAAAAACAAGGTCAGCAAAAAATCGACGCCCGCCAACACCCCCGCAAAGAAATCGGAAGCCACCACCAATTTTCCGGAGGGAGAAAAGGCATCTCAACGTGTGCCAGTAAGTAACGCGACGCCACAAAAAGGCAAAAAAAATGTCGTCGAGAAAAAAATTATCCACCGGGTTGAACAGAGCTTGGCAGAAGACCCCATGGAAAAACTAGAAGAGGAAGTGCGAAAAGAAAACGCAAGCGAAGATACAAAAGGTCATAATGGCACGGTAATCAAGAGTTTGTTCAAGTTCTGAGGTCAGTGGGGCAAATCTATTAGCCGGTGCAGCTCTTCGTTAATATCCGCCACCAATAACCATTCGGCCGCGGGTAAAGTAGCGAAATAGACTTGCAGGTTCTGCCAGGCGGCCTGACTTGGCGCACCACTGAATGATGCTAACTGATTGTTCGTTAAAAACCCCACCATCATTTCTTGCTGCAATCGCTCTGCTTCGACCTCCACCGCTTGAATTTCCCGACGAAAATCCGCCACGCCTGGTTGCCGCTTGAGAAATCGTCGCACTGAGCGCAATGGTAAAACGCCCTCTCTTTGCCACTTGGCTGTCAACCTTAGTAACTCATCCCACTGCGCTGGCGCTGGCATTTTCTGCTGCAGTCCCAACCAGTAGCAAAAAAGCAACATATTAATATCAGCACCGAATTCATCCTGTAACCGCAGCAACAAGCTTTCAACCCCAGCAACAGCATATGTTGCCAAAGAAAACTGCCAAAAAGATTTTTCACTCATATCACACCCTAAATAAAACGAAAACACGTTAATTGCCGTATAATCCCGCGCCATGATCAAATTAGACCAAATAAGCTTACAACGCGGTAGCAAGTTTTTGCTAGAGCAAGCCAGTGCTGTTTTTCATCCAGGCCAAAAAATTGCCTTGATAGGGGCTAATGGCAGTGGCAAATCCAGCCTATTTCAATTGCTCCTGGGTAAATTAACCGCCGATGAAGGCAGCGTAGCAATTCCTGCTCAGTGGCGCATTGCTCATATGGCCCAGGAAGTGGCTACCAGCAACCGCAAGGCATTAGATTTCATTATCGACGGCGATCACCAGTTGCGAACAATTGAAGCTGCTATCAACAAAGCCGAGCATGAGGAAAATCACACCCTTATGGCAAACCTGCACGAACAACTGGACACAATAGATGGATATAACGCTCGTGTTCGTGCAGAGCAGCTCATGCTGGGGCTCGGATTCCAGCTTAACGACAGGGACAAACCCGCGAACAGTTTTTCCGGGGGATGGCGAATTCGTCTAAACCTGGCGCAAGCCCTGATGAGCCCTTCAGATTTGCTGCTACTGGACGAACCTACCAACCACCTGGATTTGGATGCAGAGCTATGGCTAGAGCAATGGTTACAGCGCTATCAGGGTAGCCTGTTATTAATTTCTCACGACAGAGACTTTATCGACAGCGTTTGTGAAGGAATCGTTCATATAGAACATCAAACCCTCAACAGTTATCGAGGGAACTACTCGGCCTTCGAGCGCCAACGGGCAGCAAAACTAGCACAACAACAAGTCAATTACGAAAAACAGCAACGCCGAAAAGATGAAATCAGCGACTTTGTTCGTCGCTTTCGAGCCAAGGCAACCAAAGCCAAGCAAGCTCAAAGTCGACTTAAAGAGTTGGCGCGCATGGAAGAAATCGCACCCGCTCATATCGACTCGCCGTTCAATTTCAGTTTTCCCGAGCCAGAGAAATTTTCTGATCCTCTGCTTAATTTGAGCCATGCTTCATTGGGGTATAATCAACAGCCGATAGTCAGCAATGTTAATCTGAGCATCCACCCTGGAAGCCGTATAGGCCTGCTGGGCGCCAACGGTGCCGGGAAATCCACACTGATCAAATCTCTGGCTAAAGAAATCCAACTACTATCCGGCGAATTCACTGAAGGAGAAAATCTTCAGTTAGGCTACTTCAGCCAACATCAACTCGAGGCACTGGATCTGGACGCCAGCCCGATGTTACATCTTCAACGATTGAACCTACAGGCCCGCGAGCAAGACATTCGGAATTTTCTCGGCGGATTCAACTTTCACGGCGACATGGCACTAGATTCAATACGTCATTTTTCGGGTGGTGAGAAAGCTCGCCTTGCGTTAGCTGTTGTCGTTTGGCAGAAACCCAATTTATTACTCCTTGATGAACCCACCAATCATCTCGATCTGGAAATGTGCCACGCACTCACCATGGCCCTACAAGCATTTGAAGGCGCTGTTATTGTCGTTTCACACGACCGTCATTTGCTGCGGAACACAGTTGATCAGTTTTTGTTAGTTGCCGGGGGCAAAGCCCAACCCTACGATGGCGACCTTGATGATTACAGTCGCTGGCTGATATCACAAAGAAAACAAGAGACGACGACAGCCACATCGGGGCCAAATTCAGAGGGGAAATCGGGGAAAAAGGAGCTGCGACAGCAAGCAGCAGAAATAAGAAAGCAGCTCAATCCAATTAGCAATGCTATTAAAAAAATTGAGCAGAAAATGGCAAAAACTGATCAATTACTCAAAGACATAGAAACCAGCTTGGGCAACAACGACCTCTATGATGCAAGTAATAAAGACAAGCTTCAACAGTTGCTGCGACAACAGGGAAGCTTAAAATTGGAGAAAGACCACGATGAGGAACGCTGGTTTGAATTGACCGAAGAACTTGAATCTCTCCAAAATGAGCTGACATCGCAGGGCTAACAAAAACAGATGCTGAAAAAAAGGCTCCTTAGCGAAGTTTTCGTATTTTAACTTTTCGACCCTTTATTTTCCCCTGCTCCAAACCGCGAAGAGCATCGTTAGCAGCATGTCTTTCGATAGCGACATATGAAACAAAATCCAGTATTGATATCTTCCCTATAACACTCCCGTCTATACCCGCCTCTCCAGTCAATGCCCCGACAATATCACCGGGACGAAATTTATCTTTTCGGCCACCTGAAATACACAACGTCACCATCGGAGGTGCCGTTATCTGGCGATCAATATCCTTTAGCCCTCCAATCGCTTCAAACGCAAGTGTCTTGTCCTGTAGTTCAGAAATCGCATCAAATCGATATTTTTCCGAATCAGTAAACAGAGAAAACGCCAGACCTTCTTTGCCGGCCCGACCAGTACGCCCTATTCGATGGATATAGACATCCGGCTCTCTTGGCAATTCGAAATTTATAACAGCCGGTAAGTCCTCTATATCTAAACCCCGCGCCGCGACATCGGTGGCAACCAACAACGAACAGCTATGATTCGAAAATTGAATTAATACCTGATCCCGATCCCGCTGCTCCAAATCACCATGAATTGCTTTTGCGCTAATGCCCATGTCCACCAGATATTCACAAACTTCTTTGACCAGCTTTATCGTATTACAAAAAATAACAGCTGACTCAATGGGGTAATTCATTAAAAGCCGGTGCAATCCCGACAATCGCTCTCTCTTGTCACAGATAAAAAGATGCTGCTGGATTTTCTCGTTACCGCTAGCAGACTCAACGCTTACCTCAATCGGACTTCGCTGAAAACTGGAGCTCAATGACTTGATTTTGTCCGGGTAGGTGGCTGAAAAAAGAAGCGTCTGCCGATCGTCTGGCATTTCATGAATAATGGTTTCAATGTCATTGTAAAACCCCATATCCAACATGCGATCCGCTTCGTCAAGAACCAGTGTACTGAGACGTGACAGCAACAGTGTTTTCTTACGCAAATGATCCTTTATCCGCCCCGGTGTGCCTACAACAATATGTGCTCCATGCTGCAGGGAACCAATCTGCGGGCCAATCGACTGCCCACCACACAACACGACTACTTTGATGTTTTGCTGATATCGGGCTAGCCGCCTGATTTCTGTAGCCACCTGCGTGCTCAGCTCCCTGGTGGGACAAATCACCATCGTCTGAGTGCCAAAATCTCGCGGGTTTATTTTTGTTAGCAGACCAATACCAAATGCTGCTGTTTTTCCGCTACCCGTTTTAGCTTTGGCGATAATGTCATTACCCGCTAGTACCAGCGGCAAACTCTGCTGCTGGATGGGCGTCATTTTTTCGTAACCGAGCTGCTGTAGATTGGCAAGTTGTCCGGGGGGCAAATCAAGAGAGGCGAAATTATCAGGCACGTTAAACTCAGGGCTAGGAGAGGGGTCGCAAGTATAACAGCCCACCACCCGCATTAGATATGTTTACCACCCAAACCACCGCTACTTTCTTTATCGGTCACTCCTGCAGATCCTATAAACATCTGCCCTAGAAGTAACTGCCCCCAACCATAAACGAAATAGAGTCCCGACCAAAAACTATCTCATAAATCGATGGAATTTCTCAACCCAGGTCAATAATTTTTCAGGCTTATGCGCTTTCTTCCAAACCCCTGCCGCGTATTTATTCGCTTCACTTAAGGTGGGGTAGATATGAATAGTGCCAAGAATTTTATTGAGCCCCAATCCGTGACGCATCGCTAAAATGTATTCTGCAATTAACTCACTCGCATGATATCCAGTAATCGTTACACCTAGTATTTTGTCTTTCCCCGGAACCGTTAGAATTTTAATAAAACCGTGAGCTTCAGAGTCGGCAATCGCCCGATCTAGCTCATCAATACCATACGTCGTTTTTTCGTAAGCAATTCCCTGTGCTTTCGCCTCACGTTCATTCAGTCCAACTCGTGCAACTTCAGGGTCGGTGAAAGTCACCCATGGAATAACGGTATAATCGACGGTGAATTTTTTGAAGGTGCCAAACAATGAATTTACTGCCGCATACCATGCCTGGTGTGAGGCCACATGCGTAAACTGATAGGGACCAGCAACATCACCACAGGCATATATCGTAGGACAATCCGTGCGCAAGTGGCGATCAACAGCAACAGTACCATTGTCAGTCAATGCGACGCCAACGCCCTCCAGCCCCATGTTCTCTGTGTTAGCCACGCGACCAGCCGCCAACAAAACTTGATCGCATGCTAGCGTTATTTTATCACTGCCATTTACCGTTAACCGTAGTACTTTCTCAGCTTGACCCCTATCGAACTGTTCTATGATGGTATTGCTAAGAATTCGAATACCTTCCCGGGCAAATTGATCCGCTACCTCCTTTGCCACATCCTCATCTTCTTTCGGCATCAACTGACTGCGCACAACCATGGTCACTTCGCTTCCGAGCCGATGAAAAGCCTGGGCAAGCTCACAACCTATCGGCCCACCTCCAACGACAACGAGACGAGGCGGTAAATCCTGCAACTGCCAGATCGTTTCAGACGTGAGGTAGCCAACAGTTTCGATACCGGGAATATCAGGTACGGCAGGACGTCCTCCGCTAGCGACAATGATATTGCGCGCACTTAAAACCTCTCCATTGACTTCGACTTCCCACGGAGAAATAATTTTCGCCTCACCCCGAACACAATTTACACCCAGCTCGGTATAGCGCTCAATCGAGTCATTAGGCTCTATCGTACTGATAACCGCATTAACTCGCCCCATCACCGCCGCAAAATCGACCTCGCCTGAGACATTTTTCAGACCGTAATCGGAGGCGCGCTGAAGGTAATTGTTTATTCGGCTGGAGCGAATAATTGCCTTGCTAGGCACGCATCCCGTATTTAAACAATCACCACCCATCTTGTGTCTTTCTATTAATGTCACTTTCGCTTTCACCATAGCAGCGATATAAGATGCCACCAATCCACCGGAACCCGCGCCAATTACCAGTAGATTATTGTCGAAGTGCGCCGGTTTTTTGAATCCCCCTAAACGCTTACGCCGCTGTATCGCTGTGGCGATTGTTTTAGCAATCCACGGAAAAAACCCGAGCAGTACAAATGAACCTACTAACGCCGGCGATAAAATACCTGCCAAGCTGTCCACTTGCGCTAACTGTGTTCCGGCATTCACATAGATCACCGTACCCGCCAACATTCCCACTTGGCTAACCCAGTAAAATGGCCAGGTTCTAATAGGCGTTAGCGCCATTGCGAGATTAACAACAAAAAACGGAAATACTGGAACTAACCTCAAGGTAAACAAATACAGCGCACCATCCGTTTTTATCCCCTGGTTGATAGCGGTTAAATGATGGCCCATTCGGCGCTGCACCCAATCCCGCAATAAAACGCGCGCTATTAGAAATGCTAACGTTGCACCTATCGACGACGCAAACGAAACCAGCAGCAAACCCCACCCCAAACCAAACAAAGCGCCGCCAATCAATGTCATAACCACGGCGCCGGGCAGCGAGAAAGCGGTAACAACAGCATACGTTGCAAAATAGATCGCCGCTACCACTAGAGGCTGCCGCAGCTGGTACTCCTCTATGGTGTGTTTTTGGGCATTAAAAAAGTCCAACGAAAGATACTGCCCAGCATCGAAATAAACGAAAGCGACTACCGCCAACATCAAGAGAATGAAGATAAAGATACGCTGCATACAAACGACTCATCAGGTTGGAAAATTAACGGCAAGTGTATGGCATCTTGACAGAAAGATCATCGTTCAGAAGCCAGCAGTAAGAGTATGTTGGCATCAGCTAATAACTAAAAGTCTGCATTGACTGACAAATGATTCTTACTGGTACCTTGAATTTTTAACCTCCAGCCCTAATTAATGGGTAACGCTTAGACCAAACTTTGTGCGGAGCGACAGCGGTGTTATGATAGCGCCCTCAAATGCTTGTGATACGATCTATCTGGAACTGAAATGGTCGAGTCGGACCCTGCTGTAGTATTATCGCAGAAGCCCCTTGCGTGCATAGAACCCTATAAATCCATTGGGTCACTACCCAATATTATCTGGAGAAATAACCATGAGCGACAGTATCGTTCACGTAACAGACGCAAGTTTTGAATCCGATGTGCTGGGCGCCGATGTACCTGTGCTAGTGGACTTTTGGGCCGAATGGTGTGGTCCTTGCAAAATGATTGCTCCAGTTATCGAAGAAATAGCCAGCGAATATGAAGGCAGGCTAAAAGTGTGCAAAATGGACGTTGATGCAAATACAGAAACGGCACCAAAGTTTGGCATTCGTGGCATTCCTACATTGATGATATTCAAGAACGGTAATGTTGAAGCCACTAAGGTTGGCGCCCTGTCTAAAACGCAGCTGAATGAATTTATTGCTAGTTCACTGTAGAAACTTGGCCTATATTCGGCCCTAATCTTAAAAAAGTAACGATTAGGGCTGGACGCACTCTCATTTCAATGCTAAATTCCTTGCAGTTGCAAAGTTCTGCAACATCCGTAGAACCAATCCAAACCTTTTTCCTTTAATTATTTATTCAAACACCAGAAATTCTACACGCGCTCGCGTTTTCATTCGTAGTTTTCGCTACCTATAATCAATCCTAAAAATCTTATGAATTTAACTGACCTAAAAACAAAACCAACACAAGAATTACTCGATATCGCCAAAGAAATTGGCCTCGATAATATCGCTCGGCAACGAAAACAGGACATCATATTTTCGATCCTGAAGCGCCACGCCAAAAGTGGCGAAGATATCTCTGGCGACGGAGTCCTGGAGATTCTGCAAGACGGATTCGGCTTTCTACGAAGTGCTGATTGCTCATATCTTGCAGGGCCAGATGACATTTATGTTTCTCCCAGCCAGATACGCCGATTCAATTTACGCACTGGCGACACCATTTCCGGGAAGATTCGCCCACCTAAAGACGGCGAACGTTACTTTGCCCTGCTCAAAGTCAGCGAAGTCAACTACACCCAGCCAGAACAGTCGCGTAACAAAGTATTATTCGAAAACCTAACGCCATTATTCCCCGACGAACGCTGTACGCTCGAAGCGGGCAACGGCTCCACTGAAGACCTGACCGGACGCATTATCGATTTGGCAGCGCCTATCGGAAAAGGAGTTCGAGGTCTCATTGTCGCGCCACCGAAAGCGGGTAAAACACTAATGCTGCAAAGCATTGCACAGAGTATCGTGCGCAATAACCCCGAGTGCTATGTGATTGTTTTGCTCATCGATGAACGCCCGGAAGAAGTTACCGACATGCAACGCTCAGTTAGAGCAGAAGTTGTCGCCTCGACGTTTGACGAGCCCCCAACTCGCCACGTACAAGTGGCTGAAATGGTTATCGAGAAGGCTAAACGTCTAGTCGAGCACAAAAAAGACGTGGTCATCCTACTGGATTCAATTACCCGCCTTGCGCGCGCCTATAACACTATCGTTCCATCCTCGGGTAAAGTATTAACAGGTGGTGTCGATGCCCACGCACTGGAAAGACCAAAACGCTTTTTTGGGGCTGCACGAAATATTGAAGAAGGCGGCAGCCTATCAATCATTGCTACAGCCCTGGTCGATACAGGCTCCAAAATGGACGAAGTTATCTACGAAGAATTCAAGGGTACCGGTAACATGGAACTACACCTTGACCGTAAAATTGCTGAAAAGCGCGTTTACCCCGCCATTAATATCCGCCGCTCAGGTACTCGTCGCGAAGAACTATTAACGGGCGAAGATGAATTGCAACGCATGTGGATACTCCGCAAACTTCTGCATAGTATGGAAGATTCAGCCGCGATAGAATTTTTGCTCGACAAACTGAAAGATACTAAAACTAACGACGAATTCTTCATGTCGATGAAAAGGAAGTAAGCAAAGAGTGTCAGGCTCCCCAAGTTTGGCACTGGCTGCAACACCCTCATGCACTACAAAGACCTGCGCGACTTTATTGAATTTCTCGAGAAGAGAGGTGAGTTAATTCGAATCACAGAGGCCGTCGATCCCAAGCTGGAAATGACTGAAATCTGTGATCGAGTATTGCGCAAGGGCGGCCCCGCCATACTGTTTGAAAACCCCATCGGCTTCACAACGCCCGTGTTGACCAATTTATTTGGCACCGAACAACGTGTCGCGTTAGGTATGGGACAGGACAGCATCGGAAAGCTGCGAGAAGTCGGTGAATTGCTTGCCTATTTGCGCCAACCCGACCCACCCAAGGGGTTGAAAGATGCCTGGGACAAAACACCCATTTTGAAACAAGTACTTAACATGGCCCCTAAAGTTGTAAAAAGGGCTGCCTGCCAGAAAAATATTATCCAGGGAGACGACGTCGACCTGTACCAATTACCCATTCAAACCTGCTGGCCAGATGACGCCGGCCCACTGATTACCTGGCCACTCGTTGTCACTCGAGGGCCTCACAAAGAACGTCAAAATCTGGGTATTTACCGCATGCAGTTGATCGGTAAAAACAAGCTGATTATGCGCTGGCTATCTCATCGCGGCGGCGCTCTCGACTTTCAGGAATTTCAGCAACAAAATCCCGGAAAACCCTACCCTGTTTCGGTTGCACTGGGCGCCGATCCAGCCACCATCCTCGGTGCGGTAACACCCGTCCCCGACAGCTTAAGTGAATTTGCCTTCGCTGGATTATTACGAGGCAACAGAACGGAACTGACTAAATCCATTAGTAACGATTTGCACGTTCCTGCCAGCGCTGAATATATATTGGAAGGCTACATTGCATCGGGCGAGATGGCTGACGAAGGGCCATTCGGCGATCACACAGGTTACTACAATGAGGTGGACCAATTTCCGGTGATGACGGTAACTCATATCACACACCGTGATGACCCGATCTATCACAGTACCTATACTGGAAGACCACCCGACGAACCGGCCGTGCTAGGCCTTGCTCTCAACGAGGTTTTTGTACCCATCCTGCAAAAGCAGTTTCCTGAAATCAGTGACTTTTATTTGCCGCCAGAAGGCTGTTCTTATCGAATAGCTGTCGTGACTATGAAAAAACAATATGCCGGTCACGCCAAACGAGTGATGATGGGGGTCTGGTCATTCTTACGCCAGTTTATGTATACCAAATTCATCATCGTTACAGACGACGACATTGATGCCCGCGACTGGAAAGACGTTATTTGGGCAATGACCACCCGCATGGACCCTCGCCGAGACTGCGTATTTATCGATAACTCCCCCATTGACTACCTGGATTTCGCATCACCAGTTTCGGGACTCGGGTCAAAAATCGGTTTTGATGCTACCAATAAAATCGACGGTGAAACCACCAGAGAGTGGGGTAAACCTATAGTAATGGATGAGGCAACGCAGCAACGTGTTGACGATCTGTGGAACACATTAGGGCTGGATTAAGCCCGTGCTATTGTGATCACACAACCCCACATCACAGAACTGCCGCCACTGAGTTTGTATATTCATATCCCCTGGTGTGTTCGTAAGTGTCCCTATTGTGATTTCAATTCCCACACCACTGACATCATCCCCGAAGCACTCTATATAGATGCACTAATCGCCGACCTCGATCAAGAATTGGAAAGCGCACAGGGACGGCCTCTGCATTCCATATTTTTTGGTGGCGGTACACCCAGCCTGTTTTCAGCAAGCGGCATCTCCAGAATACTGACCGAGGTAGAACGTCGCATTCCATTTTCTACCGGTATCGAGATTACCCTCGAAGCCAATCCCGGCACCGTCGAGCAGCACAAGTTTTCCGGATACGCCACTGCTGGTGTAAATCGATTATCAATCGGTGTACAGAGTTTTAATCAGACACATCTTCTGTCATTGGGTCGTATTCACAACAACGTAGAAGCAATTGCCGCAGCCACGACGGCGAAAAAAGCAGGCATTAACAATTTCAATATCGATTTAATGCACGGACTACCCGCGCAAACGCAGCGCGAAGGTCTGGCGGATATTCAGCAAGCCATTGATCTCGAACCCACTCACATCTCTTGGTATCAACTAACTATTGAACCTAACACGGTGTTTTACAATTCACCTCCCATTTTACCCAGCAACGATAAACTAGCTGATATTCAAGAGGCAGGTGAAGAGCTGCTAGGCAACGCCGGGTTTAACCAATACGAGATTTCTGCCTACAGTCGCGGCAACAGACCCTCCAAGCACAACACCAACTACTGGTTATTCGGTGACTACATAGGCATCGGCGCCGGAGCTCACGGCAAGATCACCGATATGAACAATCAACAAATAGTCAGACGCTGGAAAACGCGATCACCGAAGGATTACCTGTCTTCTGAAGCGGGCTTCATCGCGGGTGACCGGCTACTGCAAGCTGCAGAGTTACCGCTGGAATTTTTGATGAATGGCTTAAGACTCAACGCTGGATTTAGTGAAGATGTTTTTACTGCCCGGACCGGGTTGGGATTCAGCAGTATTGAATCGGAGTTGGAACAATTGATCGCAAAAAAACTCCTACAAAACAGTGACGGGCAAATAAGCACTACCCCTATGGGAAGGCGTTTCCTCAATACAATTCTTGAAGAATTTTAGACAAGAAAATAACCGCTGGCGCAACATCACAGTTTTTGTGTAGTGATCTTCATAACAACAGTCTCAAATCAATGACAAATCCAGCTCGACTTTAGATCAGTGTTAACTTCATGGGCTGAGTTTTAACACACCGAGAATCAGGCCGGGCACCACCGATCCATAGTTCTGGGCCGTCCCGGCTTCCCTCGTCCGTTCCAGAGCCTTAAAACGCTTCGCTGTCGCTTCCACTCCCTCGGCCTCGGGCCTGAACTTTAACTATTCCTCGGCGGCACCCGGCCTGCTCCTCTACCACTGTGCTAAATTTTGGGTGGCTCGATTCTGACTCTGATAGTGATAGTGAGGAACAGTAATCCTCCGCCATGGAATCACTGCGATCAGAGGCAATGGAGTGATGTTATTGCGGAACGTAAAAGATGAGCGCTGAGTGAGTGACTGAGACC